>CAZGVT010000039.1:0-14751 GCA_964529255.1 uncultured Alphaproteobacteria bacterium
ACACAGCCATCGCCGGCGGAGGAAGCGGAAGCGCAAATGACCCCGTACAATTGCTGATGATCGCTATCGCCGGATGCTCCGCGATCGACATCGTCGACATCATCACAAAAAGCCGGATACCCATCGACAAACTGCAAGTCGAAGTCGATGGATTGCGCTACCCCGAGCCGCCGAAGATTCTGCGCAGTCTCTCCTATCACGTGATTATCGACGGCAAAGCCATCACAGAAGACCTTGCCCGGCGCGCAATCAATTTGTCTCTCACGAAGTACTGCTCAGTCACGTTGTCGCTGGATCGCAGCGTGCGGATTTCGGCGCGAGTTACCCTCAACGGTCAGTCATCGGCAACGTGGGAGCCGAATCGTGATCCGACAATATACGAGCGGCCCGCGGCGTAATGACCGGTTCCATTGCCTTGAGATAAGACAGAAACTTGCCGTCGGGATCACGCTGTTTGCGCGCCGGTCTCCCTCGCAAAGGCCATTGCTCTTTGATCCAGCGCTCCGACTCCGCAAAGCCCGGAAATACCTTTTCCGCGGCGCGAAACCGTGGAGTGTGAAACATGCGTCCGCCGTTTGGTCCTTCAGAGATCCCGAGATAAAGGTGGAGCATTTCATGGTGCAGCACGGCAGCGACCACCAGGTCCGGCACTCGCGCATCGTCGAGCGTTGTGTTCAACGTAATCACACGCTTCTTGACATCGCAAAGCCCCAAGGTGCTTTTCCATCGATTGCGCGACCAGCGCAGAGTCGGAGGAAGCAACACTCCCTTGAAGATAACCTGGTTTATGACGTCAAAATAGACCGCAAGATCGTAGACGAAACCACGGGGTTCATGGCGCGCACGGCGTCCCGGTATCACCGAAAGCGTTTGAACCGGTGTGGCAACAACCACCGGAACGGAAAAGAGGTCCAGTTGTCCGGGAATCAACAGACTCGGCAGTCGCGCCATGCGGCTCGTGCAATTATTTTAGTCAAGATTCGCGCTTTGTAGATAGTTGAGGATCTTCTGTTCTGTTTCCGGCGTAAGCGATATCTTGCCGCCATATCGGCGAACGAGTCCGGGCCACTCCGCGTCGGTGTGGCTGGCCGGATCGCGAAGGGAGTGACACGCGCGACAATTCGCGCGATAGAGTCGTTCTCCTTCACTCATCACTTCGCCCGCACGATAGGTATTGCTGGCGGCGCAGCCCAAAAGACAGATCGATCCCATCAGGAGCCAATAGCGATTCACAGGCCGATTCCCATCAGAAATCGCAACCGCGCGTCGTCACTTTCCTCCGACAAGCCCAGCATCCCGCCGATAGAATACCACCACTCACCCGATGCGAAACTGATTGTCGGACCCAGATAGCTCTTCGTCACCGCTTCGGATTCCACAAACTCCACGCGGGTCGCGGATTCGAGTCCAAGGCTCAGTGCGGGAGAAAATTCATGACAAAGGCCGGCGTCGAGACCGATTTCGTGCACGCTCCCCGGTCCCGCATGGAGCTCGTATACCGGATTCAGTGCCACCTGCCACGGAGCCAAGGTCTTTGCAAGGATCACCTTTAACTCGTACTTGTTTGCTCTATCGCTCTCAACCGGACGCTGGTATTCCAAATAGACAAGCGGGTCCATGACATAGCTGCCCTCTTCACCTATCCGGAAGCGTGTGCGAAACTGTACGGCGTCCCATTTGAAACTCCCGTCTTCCGGTTGTGAGAATATTTCGTATACTGAGAAATCCCACCGCGACGAAAGTCCGTGCTCGATTTCAATTCTATATTCCCAGCGGTCGGTCTCATTCAGGTTCGTGGTCTGATACAATTCTAATTCAGTCGCTCTGGCAGGCATCGTCTGATACTGGTAAGTCCACGCAAAGTTGCGGCGGTCTGCCAACGCAGCTTGACCGGCAAATACCAGCGTCAAAAGAATAACGAAACTTATTTTCATCTTCAAGCCTCCAGCGTTTGATTCTTGCCCGGGTCTCACTAGCCATTGAACATGTGTGCCGTCATCTGAAGTGTGCAATGGCATCCAATCAGTCAGATTGGGTGTAATTTAGCGATTTGTCTGAGCCCAGTCAATGGAGCAATTATCTACTATTCTCGATTCCGGGAAAAGGACAGTGAAGACCTGTGAATTTTGTCACAAGCAGACGATATATCGCGTTACCCGTTGCATAATAGCCTCCTCGGTTCCGCTACCGCTCGCCGGAGTTGACTTTCTCGCCGGGATTTAACATCTTGATCCGTTGGGCGGCTCTGCCGAAATTACTCACCTTTTCCACCCAGCGCAAGAAAACCAATAATAGGTAATGCATATGTCACGGTTGGTCGAAAAACTACGTCACACTCTGCCGAAGTATCGTGACGAGATAAAAGAATTCGGCAAGACCCACGGTGAACACACGATTGGAACGGTTACCGTCGGGCAGATTCTCGGCGGCCAGCGAGCGATTACTAGCATGCTCTGCGACACATCCACCGTCCCGCCGGACAAGGGCATGATCATCCGCAACACGCCGGTGATCGATCTCGCGTGGAAATCACCGGAAGAAGTTTTCTGGCTCTTGCTCACCGGCGAGATGCCCAGCGACGAAGATGCCAAAGATCTGCAAGCAGATTTGCGCCGTCGAAAGACTGTGCCCGACTACGCGTGGACCGTGCTGTCAGCCTTTCCGAACGACGCGCATCCAATGACCGTGTTCAACACGCTGATTCTGGCGCTCGAAGGCGAATCAATTTTCCGCAAGCGCTATGACCAGGGCGCAAAGAAAGACGAACTCTGGGAGGCAATGCTCGAAGACAGCTTGAACATCGTTGCCTGGGTTCCGCAGCTTGCCGCGGCCGTTTATCGCTGGAAGTACAGTCTTGGACCGCGCCTTGATCCAAAACCGGAGCTGGACTGGGCCGCGAATTTTGCGCACTTACTCGGAATACCCGATCCGAGCGGCGGATTCGCGAGACTCATGAGACTCTACATGGTGTTGCACTCGGACCACGAGAGCGGAAATGTCTCCGCGCATACATGCCATTGCGTTGGCTCCGCGCTCTCCGATGCATATTATTCGGTCAGCGCCGGGCTGAATGGACTCGCCGGCCCGCTACACGGACTGGCAAACCAGGAGTGTCTCGCCTGGCTGAATATGGTTATCGAACGCTTCAAAGGCAATCCCTCGGACGAAGAGCTTGACGCGTTCGCGAGAGAGACTTTGGCAAGCGGCCGAGTCATTCCCGGCTACGGTCATGCCGTATTGCGAATCACCGATCCGCGCTTTGTCGCTTTTCGACAGTTCGGCGAGAAAGAATGCAAAGAGTCGCCGCTGTTCAAGCTGGCCGTGCAAGTGTATGAGGTCGTGCCGAAGATCCTGCAGACGATTCAGAAAATCAAGGACCCGTGGCCAAACGTCGACGCGATATCAGGATCGCTGATTCATCACTACGGAGTCACGCAATACCAGTACTACACGGTACTCTTCGGTGTGTCGCGCGTGCTTGGCCTGACTTCACAGTTGGTTGTTTCCCGAGGATGGGGCGAACCCATCGAGCGGCCGAAGTCGGTGACACTTGATTGGCTGAAATCGCAAGTCAAAACCGCTTGATCGACTCCCTGCGTGTCAAATCTATCAAACCGCCCGGCTTCATCAGTCGGGCGGTTTTCTTATGCCGTGCCTTTCCATGAGATCATCGTCAATCAACAGCGGTCAGCTGGAACAACGAAGCCGGATCGCATCTCTCGCGGGCGAGCGTGAGCAGAGAGTCCGGTTTCGCTGAATCTACACTCTTGGTGCACTCGCTTCCATCCAAGTCAACAGCGATTTCGACGAGGCTGCGCACCGCGCCTTCGGCCTGCCTGCGTGTGCGGGTTTCTTCGTCCGGCAGCAAGGCCCAGACATGAAGATGCCCGGCCTCGACTGTTCCCCAGAGTGCTATCTGCACGTTGGCGTCCCGTCCGAGTTCTCGTGCCGCTGCCTCCATGTCGACGATTGCCGGAGCCGGCAATTTCAACCGCGACTCGACTTTCGCGGGGTACAGTCTGGCAACCGTGCGCGGTAATCGAAACAGATCCTGCCAAAGTTCCGCAATTCGCTTTTCCTCGGTAAGCGGCCGAGCAAACCGATCCCACTCCTCAGGCCAGTCGATCTCGCAATCCCACTCCACCATCAACACAACACCCGCTTGCGGGGAAATCGTGCCATCATTATGACTACGAATGAGTGATGTCGCGACTTCACCCCAATAAATCACCGTTTCAGGCTGGGGATCGAAATCGCGAAGTCGGCCAAGCAGCTTTAGTGCGTCATGTGCATCCCGCAATTCGAAAAGAGCCGCTGTCCGGATTGGAGGCTGCTCCTGCAATTCCAATTCCAGCGCCGTGATGACGCCGAATCGACCCCGCGACCCAAACAGATAGTCGCTCATGTCGACAGACTGGGAGCGTGCCGCTCCGCGACCGGTAGAGTATCTTCGCCCATCATAACCCATCCACTCAATCATGCGGACATGTGATAGCACGCCGCCCGACTTCCAGTTTCTCAGGCCTTCCCATCCGGTTGCGATAAGGTCACCCAGACTTTCTCCCGAGGGAACCGGAAGCAATGGATGCCAGCGTCTCGCGCGGCGGCTGAGGTCGATTGCCAGCGCTTCGGCCGTCAACCCCGCTTCGACTCTGACTGCCCGCTGATCGGTTTCAAATCGGGGTGCCGCAGAGAATCGCGTCGTCAGAATCAGCATACCACCGCCAAGCCCATGAATCCCAAGCGGCTTCACTCCCGAGCCTACAGATACCCGCATGTGCTTTTCCGTTGCGAAGGCAATACACGCCTCAAGCTCACCTTCACCGGCCGGTTCGACTACGACGACCGGGATGTCATCCTTGGAGACTTTTCCTTTAAGGAGAGTGAGTATCTGTCGCTGCTCGGTATGCAGTCGACCGAGCGTTACACTTTCGCGAAGTTTGTGAAACCGGTCAAACCACTTCACTCGGATGTGCCCTTCTTTTCGGATTTTGATGGGTGCGAATCGGCCGCTGACTTGCTCGCCGAACTTTCGGGCGGCGAATTCGACGAATTCGAGTCCGTGCCGTGTGACTTCTTGACATAGTCCGTCACGTAAAATCCGGACCCTTTAAAGATCAGACCGCTTCCTCCCGAGATCTGCCTTTCCGCGCGACCTCCGCAATCAGGGCAGAACTCGATTGGAGCATCAGCCATGCTTTGAAATGTCTCGAAGTCGTGCCCGTTTTCGCACTTGTACTGGTAAGTCGGCATGGACTCAATTATCCCCTATCAAGTGAGCTTGCGCAATGCTTCGCAAACTCGCGTAACACCCTGCTTCACGTTCTCATCGGAATTGGCGTACGATATGCGCAGGCAGCCCGGCGCGCCAAATGCAGTTCCCGGGACGGTTGCGACAAAGACCTCTTCGAGCAGGTACGAGGCAAGATCGGCGCTTCCCGACATTGTGCGTCCGTTCAAGCTCTTTCCGTAGTAAGAGGAGACGTCCGGGAAAAAGTAGAATGCGCCCTCAGGCATGCTGACTTGCACGCCGGGACACTTGCTCAGGATATCCATGCAAAGCTGCCGGCGGCGGGCGAAATCCCCGACCATCGAGCGGGTTGCACTCTGATCTCCGGCAATGCCCTCCGCGGCCGCCTTCTGCGAAATGGAGCACGAAGATGAGGTCATCTGACTTTGAATGCGCAGAATGCCGTTTGTGATCTCCTTGTTCGCGGCTACGTAGCCAATGCGCCAACCCGTCATGGAATAACACTTGGAGACACCGTTTACGACAAGTGTCCGGTCTTTCATGCCAGGAATTTGAGCGGGTGAGGCGTGCGACTGTCCGTCGTATCGAAGTCGTTCGTAGATTTCATCCGACATAATCAATGATTGGTGGGGCTTCAGCACTTCGCAAAGTCCGGCCATTTCGGCGCTCGACAATGCTGCTCCGGTCGGATTGTTCGGACTGTTTAGTATAACGACTTTTGTCTTCGAAGTCAGCGCGCGTTCGAGAGCCTGAGGGGTCAAGTGGTAACCATTGGAAACCGACGTCTCGGCATAGACCGTTCTTCCTCCGGCAAGTTCGACCATTTCGGGATACGAAAGCCAGCAGGGAGACGGAATCACCACGTCGTCGCCCGGCTCTACCAGTGCAAGAATGGCCGTCGAAAGAGCGTGCTTCGCGCCGTTCGAGACGACAATCTCATCCAGTTCGTAGTCCAGGCTGTTCTCGGACTTGAGCTTGCGCTGAATGGCTTTGCGCAACTCGGGAATTCCCGCGGCGGCAGTGTAACGAGTGAAATTCGTCTCGATGGCCCGAATGCCGGCTTGCTTGATGGATTCCGGTGTCGGGTGGTCAGGCTCACCGCACGACAAGTCAATGACCGGCTTGCCTGCGGTGGTAAGTTCGCGGGCGCGATTGGTAATTTGGAGCGTCAACGAAACCGTAAGGTTTCTGACGCGCGACGCTAATATCATGGTGAGGAGTTGGGCATATCAGAAATCATCATCCTGCCAAAGCAGAATGCGGAATTTGTCTTCGGAGGGTTTCAGAATGGTGAAGCGGGCGAGGCCGATAAGCGGCGAGAGTTCACCCAGCAGGAGTTGGTAGCGAAGCCGGACTTCCATCAGACTATCCGGCACCGAAACCGTGTCGATTCCCGGCGGGATGTTCATCCAAATGAGCGAAATGCGGTCGAAGCTGTGGAAGACGCGGGCGGTCAGCTCGAGATCCGTCTCGCGATACCACCCGTCGGGCCGCTGTAGAATCGGATCGTAATACTGAAATTGAAAGTCCTCATGCAACAGTTCCGCATACTGCAAAGAGTCCTTGAGTTCATATGCGGTCACGAAATTCTGCAAGAGTCCGCCGACGGTACTCGCATCCGTCCAAAGCGGCTCGCCCACTCCACGCAGAGCGGGCGCGAACGGATTTGTGCAGCCTGCATGCAGCGCCGCCACGAGGGCGGACAAAAGGATCAGCGAACGAGTGATTTGAGATCGCTCCATGTGGCGATGGATCCCGTCCTCAAATCGGTCCACCGATAAATCTGGTAATAGCCGGAGTGACCGACTCGCATGTCAAATCGTGCGGTACCCTCGAACATTCCCGTCGGCCCACTCAACGATTCATCGATGTTCAGAACATAGGCTACACGAAGGGACGCTGAATCAGGGAGAATATTCTCCTCCTCCGTTCGCAGGATCGGAACCAGACCACTCGGGTCCGGCAAAGTATTGGGACTGAAAAGATGTGTGATGTGATTGTACTCTTCGCCATATCCCCAGGGCGTGAGCCCCGGATCGCGGATCAGCGCGTCCTGATCGGCAATGAACTCAAAAGTCGTTTCATCGAACGCATACATGTAGTTTTCAGTGATGCGCTCCGTCAGCGCCGCCTGCAGATTGTCGATGACATCTTGTGGAATCCGTGGAACCACAAACGTCCCGCGGGGTCCTGCGGGAACTTCGGGATCACGCGTGCGGAAGAGATCGCATCCGCTGAAAAGCAGCATTGCCACACCGCACGGCAACCCCCAATTTTTCCATGATCGCAGAGTCATAGCATGCACACGAGCAAGTAGGTCAACAACAGAACCGGCAACAGGATCGGCAGCGAATATTTGTAAATATATTCGAAAAACGACGGGGTTTGCAGTTTCTCGTGCGCCGCGATCGCCTTGCACATGAAGTTCGGACCATTGCCAATATAGGTTGCGGCGCCGAAGAAGACGGCGGCGATACTGATCGCGGAAAGAGTCGCGGCATGCTCTTGAGCAAATTGCATCACGTGCGCCGGATTGCCGGACGAAAGGCCCTCGACTCCCATCGCCGTCGTCAAGAAGTTCAAATACGTGGGCGCGTTATCAAGAATTGACGACAGCACTCCGGTGAACCAATAGTACTGCGAACTCGACGTGATCCCGAGTGATCCGGCGTTGGCGGTGAGCCAGTCCAGCGCCGGAACCATCGTCGCGAAGATTCCGGCGAATAAAATCGCAACCTCGCGCACCGGATGAAAGTTGAATTCGTTTTCCCTGTGAATCTTCTGCGGCGTCGCGAAATAGGAGGCGACTGCCGCAGCGATCATGATTCCCTCGCGCAAGAATATCGGCGCTTGAATGAAAGCTGCGCCGATAATGAGCCCGACAAAACCGAAGTTGCGAAACCCCTCGAAAATAAAGATATCCTCCGCCTCGGCCCGCCGCCGCTCCTCGGCTGCCTGCCTGCCGTAGTCGCGCCTGTCAATGACGTAAAACATCACAAGTAACGCCGCCAAAGCAATCGCCCACTTATGCCAAAGATGCTCGAGCACCCAGAGAAACGGGACGCCGCGGAGATATCCGAGAAACAGAGGCGGATCACCGATCGGTGTGAGCGCGCCTCCGCAATTGGCCACGACAAAAATAAAGAACACGAGATGATAGGGCTTGAATCTCCAGCGATTTCCGCGAATGAACGGACGAAGCAGTATCATCGCCGCGCCTGTCGTACCGACGAAGTTCGCGATAAACGCTCCGATGGCCAACAGCCGGACGTTCTCGCCGGGAGTCGATTTGCCTCTCAGCCGAATATGAATGCCGCCGGAGACGACAAACAGAGACCCGATCAGGCTGATGAAGGAGAAATACTCATGCGCCGTGTGCAGCATCCGCGATCCGCCGTCGTGCAGCACAACATAGCCCAGCACGACAGCCGCTCCTAGCGGAAGAGCGATCCACGGATAGTTTCGCTCCCACCAGTGCAGTGAAATCAGCGGACCCGCGGCAATCGCCAGCAGCAATAGCGCAAATGGAAGCGACCACAACAGCCCCGGCGCGGGACCGCCGACCGATGCAACTGCGTGGACAACCGCTATCACAGAGTAAAATCAGCCCCGAGGTTTCGTTC
The DNA here is from genome assembly GCA_964529255.1 of uncultured Alphaproteobacteria bacterium. Lineage (GTDB taxonomy): Bacteria > Electryoneota > RPQS01 > RPQS01 > RPQS01 > CAZVXJ01. Next base: position 8,875 of record CAZGVT010000039.1, read on the forward strand.
TTCCGTCACGCGAATCGCCGCCGCGACAATCGCGAATAGGCGAGGCAGCGCTCGTTCCCGCGCCGAAACGGAATTACGCATTTGACGCGGGATTTCTATATGCAATCCGCAACTTGCCACACTCGCTTGCATCGCTCCCAGTCGTTTGGTTGTACGCGCCTGCATTCGGAGCGCGTGAAGCGGCTCGATCAACAATTTGGGAGATGATTCCTCCGTCGCAGCGGTGTCCGCGAATGCCCGCAGGATTGCTGCGGCCATTTCAGCATCCACTCCCGTTGTCGCGATTTCAAGCTCCGTCGTTCGACGGTGCGAGTGGATTTCAATAAGCAGGTCAATCGGTAAATCACCGGAAGCCGCTGCTTCCTGCAGTGCTTTCAAGTAGGATTCGTACACTCGCGCCGCGCGATCGGTCTGCCGTTCTATGCGACCGGGACCATCGGATTCGGTCGGCCGATTCACGTGAATATGCCGCCCAATATTGACCGGAATTCGCAACTGATCCCGATCACGATAGTTCAGACCGACGACCCAGCCGAGATCAAATTCACGCGCAACGCGATTGCAAAAGTACTCCGACCAGTGATCGAAGCTCACGTGCGGAGCGGAAACAACTGCTTTGATCCTTCGGCGACACACGCCGCGCACCTGGATTTCGCAGGGTACGAGGTCCTGCAAAAGCTCTTTCGCGCGCTCGCGGGAGATGTCTCCGTAGGGTTCCACGGTCGCGTGAAGCTCATCACCTTTCAAAAACTCGATTAAGTGACGAGCGGGTCGGTCAGCAGGCTGCGAACTTTGCATCGCACTTCAGGGACGCAGTCTCGCATACAAGTCAAATGCGCTCAAAAGTTGCTCTACCTTGTAACCGTTGCCTTCGCTATCACGGGTGGGCGGACTGCCGCTTCGGAGTTGATCGCGATCTGCCCAGACGAACTCTGTGTGCTCCTCGCTCAATGTTACTACATCGCTCTCGCTCGAGGCAATGTAGTTGATACACAGCAAGGGAGGATGGTATGCGTGAATACGGTCGTACCAGACGTGCGCGATTCCCAGCACTTCAATCTCGAGCCCGGTTTCCTCGGAAACTTCGCGGCGCAGACCGGTCTCAGGGGGCTCGTCGATTTCGAGCTTGCCTCCCGGCGGTGCAAATGTATGCGGCGGATTCGACCGTTTGAGTAGCAGAACTCTCCCCGAATGGAAAACGTAGGCCGCGGCGGCAACGCGATGTGTGTAAGGCTGTCTTCCTGCCATCGCGTGCTCAGCCATCAGTTGAATTCCATCGCCAATCTGCGCCGGAAAATGACAACGGCGACGGCGGCGGACAATACCCCGAACAGCAACAGCACTCCGCACTCGACTGCGATACCGGGTAGACTCTGGTCTCGCCAAAATACATCAAGGAATCCCTGCATCGACCAGTGCACCGGAGTAAATTGTGCCAGCGCGCGAACGGCCTTTGGAATCATGAAACTCGGGAACATCGCACCGCCAATAGCAGACATGCCGAGTATCAACACAACCTGCAGACCCGCCGCCTGCTCTTCCGTGCGGCTAAAGGCGGCGGTGATCAACCCGATACCGGACATTGCCACTGCGGAACAGAAAATCACAATCAAGATGGCGGCACTGTGGTGGAATATCTGAAGATCAAAAACCAAGTAACCATAGATCATCATGACCACGAGCTGCAGCGAACCCATGACGACGGCATAGACGAATTTCGACAACAGCAATTCGCCCGCCTCTACCCCTCCGACCAGCGCACGTTGAGCAGTCCCCCCTCGCATCTCCCGCAACAGTGATGCGGCAATTGCGCCGACCGCAAAGAGCATGAACATCACTGCCGGGCCGGCTACGCTCTGCGCGATTCCCGGGTTGACAATGTTCTGCCCGACAACCTCTTCATGCCTGATCTGAAACGCCAGTTCGAACGCACGGCCGATGTTGAAACCGGAGGGATCATCTGACCCCGCCGATTGGTTTTCGCCGAGTACGAATTCGCGAGGGAACATGCCGCGAACTGAGAGCGAGTCTTCAAACTTCGCTCCGAAATTTCTCTCGATAGCCCGGCGAAGGTCACTCGAGAAGCCTTTGGAAAGCACAGAGTCGGAGAGCGTCGAGTTCATGAGGCTCAACGGCATCATGCCTGGGAACGTCTGAAACGCCTGCTGCTGCATCAGCCCGGAGACGATTCCCGATGTCAGCGGATCGCGCGGATCTTCAAGCAGGCTCACTTGAAAGCGGCCCGCAAGCAGGCTGTCCGAAAACGCGGATGGAATGATTATCGCCACGCTTTCTCTCCCGCGCTCGACTCTGAGCCGCGCCGTTGCGCTGTCAAGCAAGAGAGAATCCCGTGCGAACTTCTCAATGATTTCAATTTCCGGGAGTCCGTCCAAGGCGGCTTTCAATCGAGCACCGCCCGGTCCGGTGTCCTGATTGACGCAAAGTACCCGTAATTCGTTCAGTGACTCTTCCCCGCTCCCCCCAAACACGAGACCGAAAACGAGAATCATCACCAGCGGCACGACGAATCCAAGCGCGATGGCGACACGGTCTTTGAGAAAGATCAAGAAGTCCTTTCGGACAAGAGTGAGAATTCGGCGCATCAATCGCGGAGTTCCTTGCCCGTCAACTGAAGGAATAGCGCCTCAAGATTAGGAGTGATCACTTCCACGCGATCGGCCCGGCCTCCACTATTCGTAACGGCGGAGATCAGTTCACCGATGTGTTCGGCTTGATCCGGAATGAAATCAACATATCCCGCGCCGGGCTTCCTGGTCACCGGTATCGGCAAGTTGATCCCAATCCAGTCAGCATCTCCGTATATCCGCAGCGCGCGCTGCATCTTGAGGGAAGCGAGTAACTCGGCAAGAGTACCCTCGGCCAGCAATCGCCCGCGGTCGATGATACCGATCCGACGGCAAAGTCGCTCCGCTTCTTCCATGTAGTGGGTCGTGTAGACAATCGTCTTTCCGTCGGCATGCAGATCTTCAAGCAAGGCGAAAATTCGAGCCCGCGATTGTGGATCAACACCGACCGTCGGCTCGTCAAGCAGGAGGATTTCCGGATCCTGAATCAGCCCAATCGCAAGATTAAGTCGACGCTTCATTCCGCCGGAGTAGGTCTTTGCGGCTGCGTGGGCCTTGTCGCTGAGACCGACCATCTCCAGGACAATGGCCATACGGCGTTTGAGCGCTTCGCCTCGCATGCCATAAAGACTGCCGAAAATCATGAGATTCTGCGCGCCGCTCAATTCATCGTACAGTGCGATTTCCTGAGGGACAACACCCAGAATTGCCGAAGCGGATCCGTCACGCACTCCATTGAGCGTAAGTCTTCCCGAGTCCGGCTTGATCAGCCCGCAGACCATTCGCAAAAATGTCGTCTTGCCGGCGCCGTTCGGTCCGAGTAGACCGTAGAACTCGCCGCGCTCTATACGCAGACTAATTGCATCAACCGCGACGACGCTGCCAAACGACTTTCGAAGCTCCACGGCCGAGATTGCCGTCACGGTGAATCCCAAATGCTAATAGTCGTCTCGCCGAACACGCGAGACTTTCGCAGTTTCAATCCCACCATGTCCGGCGGCGCTTGGCGTTTCGAGTGCTCAAGTACGAGCACGCCGCCACTCGCGAGCACCCGGGACTTCACGATCTCGGCGAGGATTTGGGAAGGCGAAACAAGTTCATAAGGAGGGTCCGCAAAGACGATGTCAAAGGGTTCCATGCGCTGCGCCGCATTATGGAGAAAGTGAAAAACATCTTCGCGCCAAATCTGCGCCTGCGACTCCAGATGGTAACGATCTACTTCACGCTGGGCACGCCGCGCCGATTCCCGCGAATTGTCCACAAGCACCGCTCCCGCTGCTCCCCGTTTCAACGCAAGAATTCCGTACGATCCAACCCCGCAGAAAAGATCAAGCACTCTCCGCTCCGCGATCTCGCCATTCAAGAGATCGAACACGGCATCGAGTGTCCGTGCGGCCGTGGGCCGAAGTTCTCCCTGGTGCTGGTTTCTCCGTGAGCCGGACGATAAACGAATTGCCATCTAATTGGGTCCCGGAGAACTCGCGGGAAAGTTATTGAGGATTACGCAGTGAGTCCGTGCTGTCGAGAAAACAACGTTCACGAATTGCCGCGAAGCGCTTCTCGCCGATACCGGATACATCGAGCAGCTCTTCCAGCGATGTGAAGGGTCCATGCCGCTCTCGATAGTTGACGATATTGCGGGCGAGCACCGGTCCAATGCCGGGGAGACGCTCAAACTCGTCCGCCGAAGCGCGGTTAATTTCGAGGGGGGCGTCCGAGCGAGCCTTGTTTGCGCGATAGATCGAGTCCGCGCGCAGGAGCAGCGGGTTTTCGCCGCGAGTGACGATTCGGATCTCGCTGTCCGGTTCCAAATTTAACCACTCGATGCCCCGAGCGACAAATCCGACGGCGAACAGCGCACCAAGCATCCAGGCTACTGCGGCCGGACGAAACTCAAGTTTCCACACGGCGAGTGCGTGGCATGATCAAGTTCCAAAGGTCTCCTTCATCCGGTCAAAAAAGCTCTTGTCCGAAGCGGGCACGCGAAAACTCTCGCTCGACAAAAGCTGTTCGATCAGGTTGCGCTCCTTGGCGCTGATCTTCCCCGGAACGTGCACGTGTATTTCGACAAGTTGATCTCCGACATGACGGCTTTGCAACTCGGGCAGCCCTTTTCCCCGCATCCTGAGCATGCGCCCGGGAGTGGTTCCCGGTTCAATCTTAAGCCGCGCACGACCGGTCAAGGTCGGGACTTCCACCTCGTCGCCGAGAACAAGTTGCGGTATGGAAAGTGTCAGTCGATAGAGGATGTCGTTGCCATCCCGCTTGAATGCGTCATGCTCGGCCTCGTCGATGATCACGATAAGATCGCCGCGCGGTCCGCCGCGAGGACCGGCATTGCCTTCGCCGCGCATCGTCAAATATTGCCCGGCAGACACTCCGGCAGGAATGGCAACTTCGACGATACTTTCGTCCCGGACGCGGCCTTCGCCACGGCATTCCGGACAAGGATCGGGCGTGATCTTGCCTTCGCCATGGCACGTCGAGCACGGCTGAATGTTGACAAACTGTCCGAGGATCGTATTCGAAACTTGCCTTACCTGACCACTCCCTTTGCAGGTTGGACATGTCTTGCGAGTCGTTCCTTTCTTGGCACCGCTGCCTTCGCATGCCGCGCACGTCGCGTGTCGCTTCACACGAATCTTCTTCGTCACTCCGGTGGCGATTTCTTCGAGAGTGAGCGTCAGCTTGACCTGCAAGTCGGCGCCGCGCGTGCGTTGGGAGCCTTGGCGCGTCGCCCCGCCGAAACCGGAGCCGCCAAAGAAACCGCCTTCCATGAACTGGCGGAGTGCGTCAGACAGATCGAATTCAAATCCGCCCCAGGGACCTCCTTGTGCGTAGCCACCGCCTCCGGCACCGGCGCCCGTACCCGCGTGTCCAAAGCGATCATATCGCGCGCGCTTGTCCGCGTCATTGAGCACGGCATAAGCTTCGCCGACCTCTTTGAATTTTTCTTCAGCGGTCTTGTCGCCTTTGTTGCGATCAGGGTGATACTGCATCGCCAACTTGCGGTAGGCCTTCTTGATATCCTCCGCACTGGCATCGCGACTCACGCCCAGTATTTCATAGTAATCGGTCTTGTTTGACATTGGTACTCAGGCGTCGCCGGGCGCCGGTGCAGGATCGCTCCCGGCGGTTGTTGCGGCAGTTTCCATCTCTCCTGATACGATCACTTGAGCATGACGAATGACACGGCCGTGAAGGCGATAGCCGGGAGCCACCACGGTCAGGACGGTCCCGGGAGGGAAGTCGCGCGTCGGCTGAACCGCAAGCGCCTCGTGCTCAGCCGGAT
>CAZGVT010000040.1:0-14569 GCA_964529255.1 uncultured Alphaproteobacteria bacterium
CCGTTCATCGGCCTTCACCGCCGTGAACAAGATGATGCTGCTGAAGTAAATTCACTCGGGGCAATAGATTGAAAGCGGTGCCTTCGATTTCGGGGGCACCGCTTTCCTATTTGCTCGCTGTTGCATCACAGGCAAACTGGAAAACTGCTTGAACTTCGTATTCTAAAACATATCTTATACGCATGTCCCACGATATTCCGCTCTTCACCGACCTCATCATCATTATCGCCGCCGCACTGCCGATTGTCTTTCTGGCGCGGCGAATGGGGCTGCCATCAATTGCCGGGTTCGTCGCCACCGGAGTGCTTATCGGTCCCTACGGTATCGGGCTGATCCAGGACCTTGAGAGTGTTGAGTCGGCAGCGGAAATCGGCGTGGTGCTGCTGCTCTTTACGGTCGGACTCGAATTCTCACTCTCCCGGCTGATTTCAATCCCGGCCGTTTATTATGCAATCAGTCTAGCTCAAATTCTGGTGACGGCCGGGGTCACGTATGCGGTCGCGCTGTCTTTTGGTGCGACCGTGTATACGGCTGTAATTGCAGGTTTTGTAGTCGCGATTTCGTCAACTGCCGTCGTACTCAAGGGGCTCGCCGACAAGGGAGAACTCGAGTCCCCGTCCGGCAGACTGGTCATCGCCATCGCGATTGCTCAGGACCTTGCGGTGATACCGATGCTGCTCGCGATCAGTTTTCTTGCTGGGGGTGGTGTTAGCCTTGCGCACATCATCGAAACTGTTCTGGTCGTCGTGGCACTCGCCGTCGCCTTGTTCCTCGCGGCCAAGTACGTGCTCCCGAATCTCCTGAACCGGCTCGTTGCAATCCAGACTTCCGAGCTGATCCTGCTTTTCACGGTTCTTGTCTTGCTCGGCACGGCCTGGTTGACATCTCAGGCTGGTCTTTCGCTCGCCATCGGCGCTTTTGCTGCCGGGCTCATCCTCGCCGAGACGCCCTATTTGCCTCAGATATTCGCCGACGTGGCGCCGTTTCGGTCGCTATTCTCCAGTCTTTTCTTCGTCTCCATCGGTATGCTGCTCGATCTGCAATTTGTGATGGAGCATCCGCTTGCCGTAATTGGCGTGTCACTCGGAGTCATTGTTGTTAAAACTGCGATTATCCTCGCAGTCTCCGCACCGTTCGGAATTCCACCGCGCACCGGTATGCAAGCCGGGCTCTATCTGGCACAGATTGGAGAGTTCGCCTTTCTTGTGATCACGGCCGCCATGCAGTCATCGCTCCTCGGGCAGGATGAGTTTCAATTTCTCATCGCCGCGTCGGCGCTTACGCTGGGAGTCACACCGATTGTGATGCAGTGGGCACCGCGGTTGACGTGGAATATTCAGTCCCGGTTTCGCGCGTTTCGCGCCGGACCGGAAGACGATGCGATCAGAAGCGGTTCGCCACGACCTTCTCCCGCCATTCTCATTGTGGGATTCGGACTGAATGGCCAGAATGTCTCACGGGCACTGCAGGCCGCAGGATTGTACCACGAGATTCTCGAGTCAAATCCCGAAATTTGTCGTCGGGCGCGGGCGGACAATCACCTCGCTCACTACGGCGACTGCACGAGCATTGAAGTGCTTCAGCATATTGTGATTACAGAATTTGAGTCCGTTGTTTTAGCGGTTTCGGATCCGGCTGCGACCCGCCGGGCAGTCTCGATCCTGAAACAGCTCCATCCAACGGTTCACCTGATTGTCCGCACCCGCTATGTATCTGAAGTTGGTGAACTTGAGAGGCTTGGAGCAAATACGGTTGTGCCCGAGGAGTTCGAAACTTCCCTCCGCATTTTTTCGTCACTGCTCGCTCACTACAATATTCCGCCGCACATTGTCGCAGCCCAGATCAACCTCGTGCGCGGCCACGGTTACGGCCTGCTACGGCTCGGTCCCGATATGGAGTCGCTCGAGAGCCTGCAGACCATTCTCATGCAGCGGCTGGTGGAAGCCGTCGCAATTTCCGACACTTCCTCGGCGGCCGGAAGGTCCATAGTGGAACTGGGCTTGAATGGCACGGGTGACTGCATCGCAGTCGCCTTCCTCCGCGACGGCAAGCCACTGGATCCACCGTTCGACGACGTGCGCCTTCATTCCGGTGACCTCGTTGTCCTGTTTGGCAACCATGAAGCATTGTATCGGACCGTTCAGTCTATGACCGCTTCCACGTGACCGAATCAGCCCCGCTCCCTTCCCAACGGCAGTCACCGGAGCGTGGGTTTCGTTCACTCGTCCCGGACTTCGCACAATATCTCACAGCACGAGTCGCCGGGATCTCTGAGGGACCTGATTGACTCTGGGCACTCGCTGGCCCGAGGGTCGGAATGGCGGGGTGTCGCGGAAGCATGAGATTTGTATTTGAAGTAGATGGTGGCGGAGAGTGACAGCCCGGAAATGTGAAGATAAGAGAGCGGGGAAGCAGAAGGCGGTCGTGAATATGATAAGCGGATGCCGCGATTTCGCGGCGATGCAGCGGACTACGAGTTCGAGCACAACTTGGATGAAATTCGGTCGCAGAACGAAGGGGCGATTCAGAGTACGCGTCGGCTCACCTTTTTCCGCCGGTTTGCGGCGCGGGTCAGTCTCACGTGAGTTAACCGGACCCCGCGCCCACCGACTCAGCGAAGCTAAATCAATTTGGCACCCCGGCTGTTTCACCCTGACAGGCGCCGATCCGGACAGCCACGTATGGTCAGCAAGCGGCAAGGTTTAGATGCTTGTTTTTCCGCTCAGACTGCTATATATTTCTTTGTAATATTCGGCAGAATCTCAACTCACCATGTCCTTGGATTCATCTCAGTGGAATGCCTTATTGGCCGAAGCGAAGGCGGGGAATGCCGGTTCGCTTAACCGGCTCTGTGTGGAGCTTGAGGTAAGATTAAGGCAGTTCGCGGTGTATAGACTATGGAAGAGTCCGCCTGCCGTGGTGGACGACCTCGTTCAGGAGGCGTTAACAGCATTCGCCGAGAAATACATGCAGATCGAGTCCAACCCCAATTACTGGGCCGTGCAGGCCTTCAATTTCGTGCTCAGCCACTATTTTCGCGGTCGCGAAGTGCGAAAGCACGAGAGCCTCAATGCCCAAGAGGCCGATGACGGAGGGGCGGCTACCGCATTGGAAGCTGAGGCGAGCATCGCCGCGCCGGTCAGTAATGCTCATGATCTGGTGGAGCGGGACGAGCTAAGGACTCGTATGGCCCGCGCGCTAATCGGGATGAGCCCATTCTGCCGCGAGTTCTTCCGGACCCTTCTGCACGGACGCGCCGTCGCGGACTATTGGGACGTTTGCCGGAACCGTGAGCCCGCATTGCAGCGATCGGCGTTCGACAAGCGGATTTTTGATTGCCGGAGACGGCTTCGCCAGCAGGTCCGGGAGTACGGGCAATGACGGATCGATCATCAACTCTCTGCTCCGATCAGGCGGTGGGTAACCTGATCCACCAGTATGAACTCGCGCTGCTCGGCGATGCGGATCGCCTGCGATTCGAAATGCACGTCACGGAATGTGCCTTTTGTCAGCACGAATTGTCGGCGATGGAAGCGACGAGTCTGATGTTGCGGGAGCATCGGGGCGAGATGGCTACGCTGTTGGACTCCGCGACGGCGGATCAAGCCGACGCCGATACATATTGGAAGCGTGCCTCGGCACTGACGGGCTGGGCGAAGACCAAACAGGCGGTGCTCCGCCTGTTCCTCGAACGGCCGCTTGTTCCGTCCCTCGCCGGCGCGCTGGCCGTCGCCGCCGTCTTCACTGTTGTGGTGTGGAAATCCTCCGAGAATCCGTACGGCAACCTTGCTGACCTGTCGCCTTTGTCCTATGCGAGAAGTCAGGTGCGGGCAGACGACGCAGAAGATTCCGAGGAATTCCAGCGGATCATGGAAGTCTATGTTCGGGGTGAATATGGTCAAGCGGCAACGCAACTTGAGGCTTACACAGAGAGCCACGCGGATGGCGTCCTGCCCCGGCTCTACTACGGTGTGGCATTGTGCCTTGACCGCGAGGGAGAGAGGGCAGTCAAGGCTCTGGAGCCGATTCGGAATTCCATCCATCAGCCGCAAGTCACCTGGTATCTTGCACAGGCTTATCTCTTGGCAGGAGACTCGAAACAGGCTGTCGCCGCGCTGGAATCCCTGAAGGCAAGAAATCTGGAATACTCGCGCGAGGCCACGGACTTGTTGGCAAAAATTCAGGCGGTCGACAGGTAGATCGAAGCAGGGTGAACGGGGAGAGCGCCGGAGTTCATGTCCGGCGTTTTTCATTGGTTGAATCGATCTTCCACGTGTAGGGGCAGAGTGCGTCGCCCGTACGACCTTTCTGCCCCCCGGCGCGGACACAACTGCTATTGTGCTTCTCAAAAGTCTTCTTGCATGTGCGGCTCTGACACTTGCAGGAACTTGTCCGATTCCGGCGGGGTTGCGCACGCAAAATGTCTCATCCGTCGGTAATTTATCTGTGCTTAACCCCGCTCGGCGAGTACCGATGACGGGCGACTTTCAAGAATCATCTATATTGGCTTTGCGTCGCCGCAACAAGGGGCTAAAGCCACCTTGCCTTGGCTCACGGGGCAATGGGCTTCAGCCCATTGACATCGCAACTTACCTTCGAGGCTGTCGTCCTGGACCTCGGGCCTGCGAGTGTCCAGGATCTTTCTAATCGCCCGACAAGAGTCCTGAGAGATCCCGGACATTCGCGCTGCGAAGACTTGCGCGAAGTCCGGGACGACAGCTTTCGGAACATTGAGACTGCCCCCGCGAGCGGAGGGTGAATACATGAAAGGACCGACGGCTCTTTTCCACTGTACGTTTGCATCCGGATTCCGGGCGGGTAACGCCCGTACAGTGCCACGAATGACTTGTTTGACCCTGCGCGAGCCCGCCTCGGCGAAGAACAAGCGGCCGACCCGGAATTCCGAGTCGGCTTCTTGTTGCGGCTATGACGGACCTGCGGCTATTTGAGCAGGGTCATTTTTTTCATTTCAGTGCGATCTCCGGCCTGCAAGCGGTATAGGTAGATTCCCGAAGGCAGGTCCCGCCCGTTGAAGCTGACCGTATGCTGTCCGGCGTTCATGGGCCCGTTGACCAACGTGCCGACCTCCTGACCGACGACATTGAATACTCTCAAGCTCACGTTTGCCGCCTCCGCCAGATTGAAGGCAATCTGAGTGATCGGGTTGAACGGGTTGGGGTAGTTTTGCAGTAGGGACGGCTGATCGGCGGTCAGGTCCGCCTCGGCAAGTTCCGTTTCGCTCGACTCGGGTTCCTTGCTAAGTGCGTCTTTTCCTGCTCCCGTGTCATCGATTTCATCCGGCGTGTCGGGTGGAGATTGCAGACCACCACACTCCAGCAGGAATCCGCTATCGCTGTAGTCGCTGACATTTTGACCGGACAAATACTCTCGTCCGCGGAAGTCATAGAACACGGTCTGCACGCACTGAACGCGGATTCGGCACGTCCCCCAGACCGTGGTAGTGACCGAATGGGAGTGCTCACCCTGTGCCAGGTTATACAAAGAGGCCAGCGTGGACACTGTTCCATTGCCATCGTTAATCAAGTAGATACGGGTTAGACCCGGATTAAACCCACGCTGGCTCCATGTGACTGTAATCGGATAACCCGGACAAAGGCTCTCCCCACCGTTTGGGCTGCCGACGACGACCGGGGTGCTTCCGATGACGAAGTTATAGTTGCTCACATCGCTGACCGAGGCACCATCGGTGTAGACCATCCAAACCCGAACCTTGCATTGATTCGAAGCTGGACCGGGGTTGGACCACGTCCACGACCGGGCCGATCCCGGTATATAGGTGGCGATATATGTCCAGGAGGTTCCGCCGTTGGAGCTGAATTGAATGTGGAAGTAATTGGGAGTGCCGCATTGCGTGGACACCGACCAACTGATGTCCCGGGCATACCCCTGGTTCAGCGCCTCGCCTCCGTTAGGAGAGGTGACGGTAACTGCGGCCGGAGCGGCATCGATGTAGAAAACGTTATTACTCTCGTCACTCACGCGGACCTGAGAGGACGGCGGGCAGATCGCGATCACCTTGATGCGGTCATTCCAGGACGCCGGCTGAACGCGCTGCCAGAGGAAATAGTTCTGGTATCCCGGAACGGATCCAAGATAGTACGGATACGAGCTGCCGCCGTTCGTCGAGAGCCAGATTTCATACGTGGTGGGAACCATGGATCCGGAGCGCGACCACGCGATGTACTCCATGCCGCATTCCGGCAAATGAATCCCCGAGCCGTTGGGGTACGTGACGGTGATTGTTGGCAGTTGGGCATGTACAATAATCCCACAATGCTGGGACGACTCCTGACCGAACGCGCCGTAACGTTTGATGACTTTGACACACGTGTTCGCTGAGACTGTTGACGGAGTCCAGCTGTAGCTGTATTGCCAGGATGGGAGGTTGGCGATCGTCGTCCAGCTGGAGCCGCCGTTAGTTGAGACCTGAATGTCGAAGCCGGTCGGAGGGAATCCGTCGGCATGCCAGCCAACGGTTCGGCTGACGCCGGTCTGGCACAGGGTTCCCGAAGTGGGCTGGTCGAGATAGACTCCGGCGAAGGCGGAGCCGGCGATGAGCACGAAGAGTGCCGTGAAAAGAAGGGATGCGCGTACCATGTTTGTTTCTCCTGTCGTTTGGTTTGTTGTTGTGAACAGCCGATTGCTTTGACCTTTCACAACCAGTACACCACATGGCCCGCCTTTCTTACCGGAAATACAGAAAAAAATCTTAAGTTTATATTATGAATAACTTAGCTTCGGTGGTCAGGTTGAAACGTCAAGTGGCTTGCCCGCATGTCGGGAATTCTATGTGATAATTCCTCAAACCGTTGCATAAGAGGTCATTTCTTATTAATTTTTGCGGGGTGAGACGCGATTGGCTTCCTCGTGAGCAGAATTTTCTGATCCGACATGAGTCAGTCCAGAGAAAGTAAGAAGGCACATGCCTAAGGTGTTATTAGAATAGACTGAATTCATTTCCTGGTGGCAAACGCATGAGTCCAATTTCTGTATACTTCTAAATAATGAAAACGACCTTCCCCGACAGCAAATTTCCGGTTGCAGTCACGTTCGCTTTGCTGCTACTGTCCGGTGCGCTCGGCTTCGCTCAGCCGGGTACCCGCTGGACGCGGCTCGACTCTCTTGCGGGAAAAAGCTTGAGCGTGAATGGCTGTGCACTTGCTCCCGACAGCAGTTTGGTTTTTGTCGGCACGAGTTCGAGCGGCGTACTGAGCACATACGACGGTGAAGTGTGGCGCGTCAGCTCAGCGGGAGCGATTCTCTCGCGCCGGACGCTGCGCTCGGACAGTGAGGATGCGGCAAACTGCGTGGCGGTGCAGGGCGATGGGAGTTATGTGGTGGCCGGATATACGAATGCCAACGCGGGCAACTATCATTCTGTGTGGTTCACCGGATTCTCGGCGAACGGGGACTCGCTGTGGTCGAGAACGTGGTACGGAGACACTCAATCCGGAGAGATCTATGCTATCGCCGCGACAGCAGACGGAGGTTTCGTCGCAGCGGGGGATGTAACCAGTCCGAATAACACGGATTTGTATCTTGTGCGGATGAATGGCGACGGTGACACGCTTTGGACGCGAGCCTTCGGAGGTTACGGACATCAGCAGGAGGCCCGGTTTTGCGCACATACGTCGGACGGTGGTTTTCTGCTCGCGGGCACCGGGCCGGAGTATTCTTTTTACAGTGACTTTTTTGTGGTGCGGACGGACTCCAATGGTGACACACTTTGGACGCAGACAATCGGTCAGGACACAGTCTACGAATTGTGCTACGGCGGATGCCTGACTCCCGACGGTGGATGTGTGCTGGTTGGCGCACGTGGCTCGAGCCCACAACGGGATTGCTACGTGGTCAAGCTGTCGTCCTCCGGAGAGCTGGAATGGGAGAGAATATTCGGCTCGGCCAGTGAGGAAGATGAGTCTTATTCCATCGTTGAAACACCGGATGGGGGCTATGTCATCGGTGGGGCGGGCGGTGTCGGAGGGCAGGTATATAAGATCACGGCACAAGGCGACAGCGTCTGGCGGAAGACGATTGATCTGTCGGAGTTCGGGTGGGAGAGCGTCAGGTCGGTAGTCCGGTCACCGTGCGACGACTATGTGCTTGGCGGTTTCGTCGGCGGCAGCGCGCTGTTCCAGTCCATCGGCCCTGATCACCCTTCGACCTATGTTACCGGCACGTGGACGGCGGCGAATTCTCCTTACTATCTCTATGGCAATCACGAGATCGCGGCGGGAGAGAGTTTGATCATCGAGCCCGGAGTAGATGTTATCTTCACGACTCCCTCATCACTCATAGTGCGCGGAAACCTGCAAGCCGAGGGCACGATCGCGGACTCAATTCGCTTCTACTCGGGACCGGTTTCATGGCCGTGCGACACATTCACGACCTGGCGGGGGATACAGTTTCTCGGGAGTCAGGCCGGAGCGAGCCGGCTCTCCTATTGCGCTATTGAGGGCGCGAGGAACGACAGCGGAGCGGGGGTGTTGATCAGCGGCGGCAATCCGGTTTTTTCAAGTTGCGCATTCCGCGGCAACTCAGCGAGATACAAGGGCGGCGGAGCCATGGTCTATTCCGGTTCGCCGCAGTTTGACGGCTGTGAATTCTGCGGAAATTCAGCCCTCACTTATCCCGGCACCGGCGGGGGATTGGCGATTCGGGCAGCCGGCGGCATCCCGCAACTCAATCGCTGCAGCTTCTTTGGGAATTCGGCCATCTCCGGTGGCGGCGTCTATGTCGGAAGCGGATTCGATCCCGTCTCAATTGATTCTTGTCTGTTCGACTCCAATTCCGCTTCGGGCGGCGGCGGGCTGTTCGCCTCAGGCGGACAAGTATCGCTCTCCTACTGCGTGATGACGAGAAATGTCGCTTCCTTCTGCGAGCCATTTCCGGGGTTCAATAGCTGCGGGAATGCGATCAGCGTGTTTGGTACCGGATTGGCGAACGTCAGCCTGTTCCGCTGCACGCTGATGGACAACGTAAGCGATCATTCCGGAGCGCTGTCGTGCGGCAGCAGTTCGGGATTCGCCGAATTGGAGATCGTCAGCAGCATTATCTACAACGCGGCGGGGTCGAATATCAAAATCGGCAACAACGGTCTACTCATTATGCGGTACAGCGACGTCTATTTGACTCCGGTGGTGAACTCGGGAGGATCTGCCCCGGCCGGATTGCTCTACCCGGGCCTTTACAATCCCAACGGCGATCCGTGCGATTCGTTCTACAACATCACGCTTGACCCGCTATTCTTGCGGGACTGGTTCGGAGATACGCGGCTCACAAACTGCTCGCCCTGCATTGATGCGGGCGACTCATCCATTGAAACCGGGCAGCCACTCCTTGATCCGGACAGTACAAGGCGCGACATGGGCTATTCGCACTTTTCTCATTCCGCCGAGGTTGCGACGGATCCGAGCGACTTTTGTCCGGCGACTGTGATTCCGTACTATCCGTTCTGTTACCGAAACGGCTCGACCGACGGCGTGATGAACGACTTCTCCACGTGCGGTGAGAATACGGCACCGGACTTGATCTATTCTTTCACGCCCGACACGAGCGGAACCTACAATGTGAGTTTGTGCGGAAGCGAATTCGATTGCCTTCTTGAAGTCCGTACGGGCGGCGGCTGTCCGGGTGCCTTTCAAGTGGCCTGCAATGACGACAATCCTTCCTGCGGACGATCGGCGAGGCTGGCCGTGCCGATGAACGGAGGGCAGGAGTACTGGATTATCCTTGACGGCTCGGGCGGGGCCAGCGGCATCTTTGACTTTAGTCTCAATGCCGACACGACCGGCGACCTCGGCTCATTCTCCGGAGCCTACGAGGATGAACCCTGCCCTGCGGAAAACGAGCACATCAACAACGGCTGCGTCTGGTCCAACGGGCAGCTGGAGTTTCAAGTCAGTCCGCTGTCGGAAAATACTCTCGGAACCATCAACGCATTCGATTACGACTATTACCTCGTTGATCCGGTGCCGGTGGCCTCGAATCTCTACCTCACCTACTCTTCGACGGTACCGATCTATGTGACGGTGATCTCCCTTGGGCCGGACACGGGCACGTATTGCGATTCATCGCACAGCCTGCCGTTTGGATTCTTTCCCGCTGATCCGTATGTCGAATACCAGCGGACGTATTTTCTCAATCCAGGCATCTTTCATGCAGTGGTCGTGCGCGGCATACTCGCATGGCTTCCGCCGTTCTACCCGGAGCGGTTCGGCGAGTGCGGTGAGTACCATCTACGGAGGCAGGTGATAGACTTGGGCGGACTTGATCCGTGTCCCGCCGATCCGGAACCCGGCGACATCGAAGAGTCCATAAATCCTGAACCCTATCCTCCGGACAGCAATTTTGCGCAAATCGATCCCAATGGAGGTTGCGTGGACAGCATCATTCAGGCGACGGTGATCACACCCGCCAGCTTCGGTCACTACCTGCGAGGGTCGATTTTCAGTTATTACGATTCGAGCGCGCAGGCGGTGGTTTCAGATCAGGACTGGTTCGAGTTCTCCCTTTCCGACACGACGGACATCACCTGGTCGGCACGGCTTGCGGAAGGCGGCTTGATCGGAGCCGTCTACGATCAGATATGCAGCCCACCCGCGCCGGTGGACAGTGCGTCGTTCGTGTGTTATTTGGAAACCGGCGTCCTGCAGGATACCCGCGCGCGCTTACTGCCGGGCACGTGGTATTTGCGGCTCGCTCGTGCCGTATCTCCTGCACCCGAGGGACCATTCGTGTATCGCGCGATCCTAAACACTCAGCCCTACCAGGAGAATGATTGCCCTCACGACTATGAGGTGCTGTTGGACGACGCAGAGTACACCCACACATCTACCACGTGCGGAGCTGCGGACAAGAGTTCTGTGCGTCCGGGAGCGGATCGAGTTTACCGGCTCGTGACCGCGCAGCGACGAGAGTATCAGTTTTCGCTTTGTGGGTCGACTCCGGGATGGAATACCTATCTCTTTCTAACCGGCGACTGCTCCAGCGACACCCTGATCTGGAATGACAACGGCTGCGGGTCACTCTCGGAGATTGCGTGTGCCCGGCTTGAGCTGGGCGTGCACTATCTGATCATCGAACCCGACTCGGCAGACAAGTGTGATCCCTATGTGCTCACGATTACTTTGTGCAGCAACGGAATGCCCTGCGCTCCTGATACGATTACAGACTTGATCATCCGACGCATCGCTGACGGGACGGATGAAATTGCTGACGACATTCTGCTTCGCTGGAGCGGAAGCGAAGATTTTACCGGGGTCTATGTCGTCTATCGCGCGGACGGCGACAGCGAGTATCCTGCCGGTTGGACGGTCTTGGCAGAAGTAGCACCGCAGGTTCCGTCCGGAGTCAACAGCTTTGTCGACGCGGATGTGATCGCAAGCAGCCGCAGAACGGCGTACTATCTGGTCATTGGACGTTGCCCTTGAGGCTTACCGAATCCCTGCGCCACCTCTTGCTGCCATTGAAGAAATTATGCTTCGAGATCGCGGTCATTGTATTTCTCATTGCGCGGGAGTCTCCCGCAGGCTGGCGCGAAGAAGTCACGGCCGCCGATTCGTTGTTCAAGGCAAAGCAGTATGCTTCCGCAATCTCTCAGCTTGATCGCGCGCTCGCGAGCGTAGTTTCAGCGCCGGATGTCGCCGACACGGCCATTGCAACCATTCATCACAAAACCGGTAACGCGCACTACCGGCTTGGTGAGTTCGGACTCGCTGCGGAGGCTTATGCGCGGGCCGTTGAGATCAGGACCGTTGCCGTGGGTAGGGAGGATTTCGACGTCTCGAAGTCGTTGTTCAATTACGGCCGCTGCCGCTACGAAGAATCGCTCTTTGCCCAGGCAGAAAACGCGTTCCGGCGCGTCATCGGCATCCGCGAGCGAGTGCTGAGCGCGACAGATACGCTGCTTTCCGGCCCCCTGCAAAACAGGGGGCTCGCTTTGCAAGAGCTGAGCCGCTATGACGAAGCTGAAGAGTGTTATTTGCGGGCGGTGCAGATCGAAACATCCGCGTCGACGGCGGATTCACAGCGGATGGATCGTCCGCTTGTAAACCTCGGGTACTTCTACCGGGAAATGGGCCGGTTTGCCGACGCCGCCGATTGTTACGCGCGCGCGCTGTGTATACGAAAATCCCGCGATGCGGCGGATCCGGTTGCGGTGGCTTCAGTTCTAAATAATCTCGCCGGCATACAGCGCGACACACGAAATTACGCGGCTGCAGAATCGCTCTTGCGCGCAGGCGTTGACCTGCACCGGCAGTCGGGCATACGCGATTCGCTCCTGTTTGCAGAGACGCTTGGCAATCTGGGCTCCATTTGTCTGCGCGGGGACCGAATTGCCGAAGCTGAGAATCATATCCGACTGGCAGCCGATATCGCACAGACCGCTTCGGCATCGACACCCGCGGACGTTGCATTGCACTGCGCTAAACTTGGCGTGCTGCTCGACGTGATGGGTAAACATGAAGACGCGGAACGGTTTGTACGCTGGTCGCTTTTTCAGGCGCAGTCCATCTTTGGGCCGACTCATCCTCGGGTGGCAAGTCTTCACAGCCTGCTCGCCGTTATTCTGCGCCACCGGAACTTCTGGGAGGAAGCTCTCGGTGAAGAGCGACTCGCTCTCGACATTCGCCGCGGTCTGTTCGCCCGTGGAGCGGAGACGGTGCCCGAAATGGAAGCTTTGCAGTTCGCTCGCCTTCTGCAATTGGAAAGTCATAATCTACTCTCTCTGCTTCTTGATGACCCGGTTCATGAGCGAGATGAAGTGGAAATCGCTTCAGCCTGCTTCGAAACGAAAGGGGTAGTTGCACGCCTGGGACAGGCTCGACGGGCGCAACTTCGAGCAGACCGCGATCCGGCGGTTGCGGTCATCCTGGATTCGTTGCGCGCTGCGCGCCAGCGGCTGTCCGAGAAGTTTGTGTCGCGCCCGGCAGCGACGGGTGCGGAATGGAACCTTTTGGAGACGGAGTGCGAGCGACTGGAACGAGAGCTGAATCGACACGGCAGTAGTATGCTGCGGGATGGGCTCCTGCGCCCCTTGCCCCCGGAGGATTTGGCCGCGCATCTGGCGGCGGACGCCGCACTGGTGGAATTTGTAAAGTACAATCATCGCAGAACCAGTCACCGCTCGTATCCGCATTATCTCGCCGTCGTGTTGCGGTGCGACGGACATCCCGGAGTCGTTGAACTCGGTCCGGCGCCGGCGATCGATTCTTTGGTAAGCGAATTCGTTGGTCGAATATCGAATCATCACTTCCACGATGTCGCATCCTTTCGGCGCATTAGCTCGCGGCTGTATGGCTTAATCTGGCAGCCGCTTGCGCAGGCGGTAGGTGACGCACGGGAGATTCTGGTGTCTCCGGACGGATCACTCCATCGGGTGAGCTTCGCGAGTCTGGTTACTGACGAAGGAGATTACCTGATGGAGCGGCATGCACTGCATCTGCTCAATGCCGGCAGTGATGTGATTGGACTCGAAACCGCGCGCGTAGCACGCGGTGGCGGTCTGCTGGCCTTTGCCGATCCGGACTTCAATCTCCCGCCGTCCGGTTTAGAAACTCAGAGCATCCAACCGGACATTGGAACTGCGCGAAAATCTTCATCTCGCTTCCAGGTCGGATCGCTGCCCGCGACAAGAAATGAAGTCAGGCAAATTGCGGAGATGTGGAACCGGCGATTCGGAGAACAGGCTGAGGTCTATACGGGCCGCGATGCGACAGAGGAGCGATTCAAGAAGGTAGCGCACGGCAGTCGAGTGATTCATCTCGCGACACATGGCTTCTTCGTCGACGGCGACGATGCGAGCGGGGGCATCGCGCTGGACGATTTCGAGGGATTCGTAAGCCAGAGCCCGTTTCTTCAATCAGGACTGCTCTTTGCCGGCGCGAATCGGCCGTCGCGAAATTCCGCTGATGGGGCATCTGAAGACGGAATCCTCACGGCGGAAGAAGCACTGGATGTGAATCTTTCCGGCACGGCTCTGGTCGTGCTTTCCTCCTGTGAATCGGGCCGTGGCGAAATGTGGTCGGGCGAAGGGGTGTACGGCCTCGCCCGCGCAATGCGCATCAGCGGCGCGGGAACCGTAATTTGCTCGCTTTGGCGAGTGGACGACAGGTCGACGGCGGAATTCATGAAAGCCCTCTATTCCACTGAGGCAGAGTCCATCCCGCAACTTATGCAGAGTGTCACCCTGGAACGGCTGTCTTTTTTACGAGCGAGCGGAGAGAGCGATCATCCGTATTATTGGGGAGCGTTCGTTGCAATTGGCGACAGAAGATTGCCGTAGGGAACGGAGGATGCCGACTGGTTTTGGACGCCGGAGTTGGATTCTCTTTGACGGTATCTACTCCGTCTTCCGGTGAGTGTGATCTGGTATGTAATGCGAGGTTGCCGGATTGGAAAGTGACAGAAATCCCGGCAGACATCAAGACGAGCACCAAGCCCCTGATAGGTATTTTCAGGGGCTTGGTGTTTCGACGGGACATGAGTGTTCACTGTGCGGCCAACGATGCCCTGCAGATTCCGTAGAAGCGGTAACCGGCCTCTG
>CAZGVT010000041.1:0-12648 GCA_964529255.1 uncultured Alphaproteobacteria bacterium
CGCAGCGAGTGACAACTGAATACGTAAAGCGAAAGAAAGATCGTGTCCGCCGAGACGACAAGGGAGCCTATCGTCAGGCGGAATGAACCCTCGTAGACGAAGGCGTGGTAGAAGTGAATCCAATGGAACACGACCAGCACCAGCACAAGATAAAGAAAGTAACGGTGCAGGTTGTTCATGATCCACGGGAAGACGCGCTCGCCGCCGTAGCTCTTATTCCGCTCGCCGACCGCACAGCCGGGCGGATCGAATTTCAATGAGCGGTAGTAGGCCTTCCGTCCATAATAGCACGTGACACGGAAGGCCGCAGGTAACCACATGATGAAAAACGCCGGAGACCAATTCAATCCGGGAAACATACCGGTCAGATTGGGCGAGTAAAACGGCGACGTGTAGTTCTGGTATACGTAGTTCGCATTTTGAAATGCTGCCCACGATGCGTAAACAATGAACACCAGAAAGGCGGAGGCCATCGCCGCCGGGGTCATCCACCAGCCGTCGAGACGACGGGTTTGACCTAATCGATCAACACCGGCGATTTGAGAGTAGGACATGTGCTGAAGAAGAAAAACTGAGAATATGAACCGGGAACAAGGAGCCAGAGAATGTGATGAATAGGCGAACAGATTCAGGTCGGGTAACGCACGGAAAGCGAACGGGACCGCGCGGCGACGACGCAGTGCCAAGCCGCATCGAGAATCGACAAGGTTGCGAAAACAAAGCGACCGGAATCCGTGTGGAGTACCGGTCGCTTTTGGATTAACCCGAATTCAGACGGAAAATCGAGTTTTTGATTCGGCGAAACGTAGCGGTGAGGCTTTCCGACATGACCTTGGTTTCTGAAACGGAAGTCATGAAATTGGCATCCCCGGCCCAGCGCGGGACGATGTGATAGTGCAGATGATCGACGATTCCCGCGCCCGCCGCGCGACCAAGGTTCATTCCGAGATTAAAACCATGAGGCGAAAGGCAATCCTTCAAAGCGCGCTGGCAGAGATCGAGTTGTGTGGCCAATTCCAAATGCTCCGCATGCGTGAGAGCGGAGAACTCGCCCGTGTGCCGATGCGGGACGACCATCAGATGTCCGGTATTATACGGATAGAGGTTCATCACGACAAACGATGAGCCGCCGCGCAGCAGAATCAGATTTTTCTCGTCTTCCTGCTCGGCAAGCATGCCGCAAAAGATGCAGCCGCTCTCTTCCAGCTTCACCGTTGACACAATGTACGGCATCCGCCACGGAGCCCAAAGTCGCTCCATTGCGAATTACTCCTCCTCCTTCTCCTCGACATACTCCGCAACCAGCTTATGCTGTACTTCAGGCGGTACTTCCTCGTAGTGACTGAAGGCCTGGGTCGCCATGCCGCGCCCCTGGCTCATCGAGCGAAGGGCCGTAGAGTAACGGTACAACTCCTTTTGCGGAACCTTGGCCTTGATCACCTGATAGCGACCGTCGGCCTCCATGCCCTGGATCTTTCCACGGCGAGATGACAGGTCACCCATGACATCTCCCATGTACTCCTCCGGTACGCGAACCACGAGATCACAAATTGGTTCGAGAAGCACGGGTTTGCACTTTTTGAAGGCCTCACGGAAACCCAATCTGCCGGCAATTTTGAACGCCATTTCCGACGAGTCCACATCGTGGTATTTGCCGTCGAATAGCGTCGCCTTGACATCCACAACCGGGTAGCCGGCAATGACCCCGCGAACCATTGTCTCCTGAATGCCCTTGTCTACCGCCGGAATGAACTTGCCGGGAATCGCACCGCCGACGATGGCATCGACAAACGCGTAGCCCGAACCGCGCGGTACCGCTTCGAGTTTCAGAAAGACAACTCCATACTGCCCACGACCGCCTGACTGTTTCTTGTGTTTTCCTTCGGCATCGGCGGCGCCGCGTATGGTTTCTCTGTATGGGACTTTCGGTTCTATCAGATCTGCTTCAACATGAAACCGCTCGTTCATCTTGGCAAGTATGTTCATCAAGTGCAGATCGCCCTGACCGCGCAGAACCATCTGACTTAAGGCACCATCCTGCACCAGATCAAAGCTGGGATCCTCCGCGTGCAGTGCATTCAGCGAACTGGCAATCTTGTCTTCGTCGCCCTTTGTCTTTGGTACGATGGCATTTTCCAGTACCGGCAGCGGGAATTGTATTTTCGGGAAGACCACCGCTCGCGCTTTGTCACAGAGGGTATCGCCCGTATGCGCATTTTTCAGTTTGACCATTGCACCGATGTCACCGGCAACGAACTTTTCAGCGGCGGTTCGGTTCTTGCCACAGACATGAAAGATTTGTCCGACTTTCTCGGGCTTGCTGTTGGTCGTATTCTGAAGGTCTTGTCCGGGAGCGATTGTGCCGGCAAAGAGCCGAATGACCGATAGCTCGCCGACGTGAGACTCGACAACCGTCTTGAAGATGAATGCCGCTACGGGATCCCCCGCGCCCGGCTGAATATCCACTTCCTTGCCGTTTCCCGCCGCCATTGCTTTGATCGCCGGCCGGTTCAGCGGAGCCGGGCCGTGACTGATCATGAAGTCCATGAAACGGCTGACGCCGATATTAGCGCTGCCGGCTCCGCAAAGCACGGGATAGATGGTCCCGCGGGCGATGCCGAGTTTCAGTCCGTGCTCAAACTCAGCATCCGTAAGTTCGCCGTGCTCGAAGAACTTGTTCAGCAAATCGTCGTCCGACTCGGCCGCGACTTCCACAAGCTTCGCACGCAGTTCGAGTGCTTTTTCCTTGGCCGGGCCGGTAAGTTCGCCGACAGTTACCTTGCCGGAGCCGTCCGTGGCATAAACGTATTGCTTCATGGTGACGGCACTTCCAATGGTCGAGAAGCCGGGACCCGCATTGACCGGGAAGTCGACAACTTGGACCTTGACACCGAATTCTTCATGCAGACCGTCGACCGTCTCCTGCCACTTCACATGTTCGCGGTCAAGCTTGGTGATATAGAACATTCTGGGCAGCTCGAATTCGGACGCCAGTTCAAACACTCTGGAGTGACCGATATCGTGACCGGTCGAGCCATCCACCACGAGAACAGCGGTGTCTACGGCGCGGAGAGACGAGACTACTTCTCCGATGAAATCCGGAAAGCCCGGCGCATCAATAATATTGAGCACATGGTCGTTGTATACTCCACGAAGCACGGCCGCCGAAATTGAAACCTGCCGCTCGGCCTCATGCTTGGTGTAGTCCGATAATGTACTGCCATCCTCGATCTTGCCCAGCCGTGTCGTGACTCCGGCCACAAACATCATGGCCTCGCCGAGCATCGTCTTGCCGGAATGACCATGACCATACAAACCTAAGTTGCGAATCTTATCTGTCGTAACCGCCACTTACTCCTCCTCAAAGTCCGTTCCGGCCTGCTGCGGCGAATGCGCGGCAATCGGCCCTATTACCGAGTGATTAACTCCATAAAGATAAACTTCTCCCTCCAAGAGTCAAGGAAGCAATGCAATCGCGCCCTTTCCGGAGCTTCATAGAGCGCACATCTTTCACCGTTCTGCAAGTCGATCTATCCACTCTAAAAGCTCCAACCGGCGGCTGTCCAAAGCTGATCGGGCGCTGCCGGAATGAAATGCCCTGGAGACGCTGATCAGGATGGCCCGGATGCGGAGAAGCACCCTCGTCTGCCTCCTCCATGCCAGATGGGCAGAGCGAGATTTGTGCTTTCGCCAAAGCAGGTCCATGCCGGAAAGTCGCCATGTAAGTACGGGATTCCGAGGCAGTTGGTTGCTGCAATAGCCGGTGGCGCGCGCATCGTGGTGAATTACCGTGGCACTTGGACACGCGACGACGCTCCACCCAGCCTTTCTCAAGCGAATGCATAGATCTATTTCCTCGTGATATAGAAAGAAGGCTTCGTCGAATCCGCCAACACCACCGAGCGCCGACTTGCGGACCAACATCGCCGCTCCTGATACAGCTTCAACCTCCCTAAATACGGGTGTTTCCAAGCTATTACTTTGCGATTCGGATGAATCATGAGACAGTCGTCCAAGTCGGGCGAGTCCAAATCTGCTTTTCAGTTCAGGAAGCAGGTTCCAAAACTCGCGGGCGAGCGACGGCTGTCGGAAGCTGCTCTGGAGGTCTCGGCCGGTTATCGAGGTCAGCGCACACCCGATCCCCGCGATTTGGGGGTTGGAACAGGCGAGTTGAACAAGCCTCGAAATAGTGCCACGTGGAACCCAAGTGTCGGGATTCAATACGAAACACCATTCCTCATTTGACTCAAGAACACCCCAATTGACTCCCGCCGCGAATCCGATGTTTTTCTCTGATCGAATAAGTTTAACTCCCCGAAATTCGGTCTCTACCATGTCACAGGACCCGTCGGACGATGCGTTGTCCACCACGATGACCTCTCCAGAGTATTCGCTTGCGGCCCGTTGAAGCGAGCGGAGGCAGTCTCGGAGCTCGTCGCAAGTGTTGTGAGATACTATTATTACGGAGATCGTCGGGAGAGACACGGGTTGCATTCCTGATGGCAAATCCTTATGAATATGCGACTTTCCAACGAGAGTCGCAAGAGAGAAAGACCCCCGGAGAGGTGCAATCCGGGGGTCTATATACGGTACAGGTAGCTTGCGCTGTGGCTGGCAGTTACCTCTGACGCTCCTTCCAACGGGGTTTCCCTTCCCTGTCCGGCCCATCCTTCCGTCTCTCCTGCATGAACTCCCTGATCCGCCGAGGCAGCTCGTCCAATAGAAGTGCACATCGGGAGACCTGCTGAGGAGAGAGGAACTCGGATACATCCGCAAGGAATCTCCTCCGCTCCTCACCGATCTGCTGCATCAGCCTCTCCTGCGCGTCGAGCAACTCTGCGACCCTTGATTGATCGCCGCCGCCCATACTTGACATTTCCTCAAGCTGTCGCTGTTGCTCTTGCCTCTGCTGATGGAGGCCCTCCGTGCTGTGACGGAAGGCGTTGAAGCGCGGATAAAATTTCTCGCCCTGCTCCGGGGTGAGTTCCAGTTCCGAGGCGAATTTCCCGATGATAATCGTCTCCACACGCTCGCGACCGCGTCCTTCGCCTCTACTATCCGGTTGGGCGAGTCCCACCATGGCAACGGTACCCAAGCCCAGCAGAGCAACGGCCAGGGCCAGCGTGCCGGACCACCTAGAAGAACTTAGTTTCTTGTAGTTCATTGAGAACCTCACTTAGATCCTGCTCATCCAGAGCGAGCAGCTCGTCAGTAATTGGATCCAGATAATCCCACTCGTAGCTTGCCTCATGCTCCTCAAGGGATGGAATACCGAGGAAATCCGCAAGCTCCGCAGCTTCGGTTTCATCGACCGGCAATTCTGCCTGATCAATTGCAGCACCGATGCCGGTTATATCGAGAACATCCAGGGCGGAAGTGTCATCAGCCAGTAGACTCTGCTCCGGCGGGGTCCATCGTGACGCCCCGAAAAAAATCAGCACCGTAAGTACGAGACAGGCAGCGGCTGAGGCCGGAACGAGCCTCGGTATCACGAACACCCAGCGACTGGACGATGCCGGCGCAGGTTCGACTCGCCTGTGAACAGCCGTGATGAAGTCTGCGTCGGATAGTCGCGGAGTACCCCAAAGCCGTTCTTCGCCGACCTTGTCAAACAGCAGGAAGATGCTCCGAGCGTCTGCCTCGAGCCTGCGCTCTTCCTCTGCGCTGAATGTTTCGCCGCGTAGATCCAACAGCTTGTTCCTCTTACTCGAGTCCTTGCAGATACGGTCCGAGCTTGTTCCGCAAGGCACGCACCGCGTGAAAATAGTTTGCTTTTATGGTGCCGACATCGCGGTCGAGCATCTCAGCAATCTGCTGGTGCTGGAGGCCGCGAAAGTGCTTGAGGATGAATACGGCTCTTTGCTTTTCCGGTAACTCGCTGATGGCTTTCCTAAGATGGTCCGCGAGTTCGCCGGTTTCCAAATCCAGATCACTGCTCTGCCGGGCGGGCAAGTCCATCGTCTCCTCAGCCAAGCCAAGAAACGTGCGGGTCTTTCGGCGGCGCAAGTAGTTGAGACTCAGATTAGTGGCCACTCTGTACAGCCAAGTATACAACGACGAGTCGCCGCGGAATCCCCGAAGAGCATCGTAGGCTTTCACAAAGACCTCTTGAGTTATGTCCTCGGCATCGTCAGCCGACCCGATCAGCCCCACAATCACCGTGAAGACCGCTCGACGATGCCGCAACACCAACTCGTTGAAAGCCCGGTCACTCCCATTCTGGAATTCCCGGACGAGGTCCAGATCGCCCGGTTCTGGCGAGCTCATCTGTTAGACGTATTTGAATGCCAGTAGTTTAATCGTTGCTGCGTGGCGTTCCCAGCTGAGCTGCGAGAGACAAGCGGTTCAAGAATCCGATTTCACCATACGAAGTCAGTGCATAATCTACACTTAGACGCTTGACATGAACGCCAAGGCCGCCCGAAAACCCCGCCAAGGCATCGCGATCCAGTCCGACCCGCTGGTCGATTCCGATTGTATTGTAACTGATCCTCCCCTGAACGTAGTCCGAGAAGGCCAGTTCCAGCCCCCCTGCGCCGCGAATCCGTTCGTCGGCACTGTAGTCTCCGGCGACGGAAAACCGAACCGGCAAGTGTTCAAGTGGAACCGTCAGCCCCAGCCGATACGAGAGTGGTAGATCATCGGCCTCCTCAAGAAACGCAGACGTGGCCAGACCGAAGTTGTAGATGCCTCCTCCGACATCCCAGCCCTTGTAGCCGGTGCGGTAGATCACGCCGAGGTCCGCCGCGAGGGCTGACGCTGAGTAGCTGTCGATCGACGAGTTCAGGAACTTGAGGTTTGCTCCCGCATCGAGGTGAGGCAGCATTGTGCGTGCACCACTTACGGTCAGCAGGATGTCCGAGGCTCCGAATTCGCCGGACTTCTGTCCGAACTCGTTGGCCTTGTCAAAACTACCGTAGTCAAAATAAGAGATGGCGGCGGCAAAAGTAGTGAGATCTCCATAAGGGCGGGCATAACTAAGGTTTCCCGCGTTCATGTCGAGCACGTGTTTGAAGTAACCTACGCTCCCAATCGGGCTGCCGATGGATGCCAGCCCGGCGGGATTGGTGTAGATTGCCGAGACAGCACCGCCGACCGCTACCTGACTGCCGGACAGTGCGCTGGACCGCGCGAAAGCATCCGTTCTCAAAAGCTCGAAGCCTTTGGTGCCGCCTGAGACGGCGAATGCCTGAGTCGCAACCAATGAGATGGCGACTGCGAGGATGCGTTGGATCATTCTCTGGCTCCCTTTTTCCACATTGTTAGTACCGCAATTATACGTCGTCCCACGCAAGAGCAGTTCCCGGCTCTCGCATAAAGCGATATCACTTAGGCGATGCTTCGTCCTTTCCGGAATTCTCGTCCTCGTCCTCACTGTTGCGGCTGCGAATCCACTCGTAGTTGATTGTGTATGGCGGCGGGGACGGTTCGCCGGGTTCATGCGTCGGGTGATCTTCTTCTCTCCAGCGCTGGAGGGTCCGTTTGCGTTTCAAGTACAGGGCAACCCCTCCGAACCCGAAAAGAAAGATCAACGCAAGCGAGAACCACAGGTCCGTGTCACCAAGCAGCGTGGTCTTATAGTCCTCGCGAATGGTGGCGACACATTCGACTTCGAATTCCGTGAGTCTGCGTCCAGTGAGACTCTGGTAGGCTTCGGAGAAGTCGCGTCCGGTTCGGACGGCATGCACAAGATTGGCAATTCCCGACCAACCAATCTGCGAGTGCAGGCGCTGCACGGCGATCACCGATTGTGCATAACCCAGCCGCGCGTCGCGCTCCGACATCCCCATGAGCGATTCGATCTGCCAGAAGGTCAGCAATCTTCCGCCGGCGGCGGCACGAGCAACCGTCTGCTGATCGACGAATTCTACTTGTCCGGCGGCGAGTTGCGCCACGCCCTCATTGAACCAGCGCGGATATGCTGCCTGCGGGGCGCCGGTTTCGAGCAAAAGATGCACATATTCGTGGATCGCCGTCTTCTCCAGAGAGCCGTACGGAAGGCCAAAGCGCGGCGACTTCAGAATGGTCGTGCCACGATCGGGAAATGCAATGCCGTGCGCCCACAACGGTACTCCGCCTGTAACGCGACTCCATTCTGAGGGCGTGGGAGTAATGACAAAAGTCACAGTATCCCGGAGACCCACGCCGATCATGCGCTCCACATTCGGAATCAGCGATCCAATCTGCTGTTCGAACCCGGGAATCACACCGGCATCTTCCGGGCAGTAGACGACCCGGTAGCGCAACCACGTTTGAGCGAGATAGTCCTGTTCGCGACCCGCTGCGCTCGCACTTGATGAGGACAGCGACACGAACAACAGCAGCAACAACGCGCCCGTTGTATTGCTCGACAGACGACTGGGGCAAAACCGCATCACACCACCGACACCGGGTCGACGTCGACTTCCAGTTTCACGCCCGGAACCCGCTCGCCCGACATGTAGTCGGTGACAGCGCCCTTCACCGCTCCGCGAAGGTGTGCGCCGGACGGATCCTTTTCTCGCCACGTGCGAACGAGCATGTTAAAGCGAAACATTTGTTCGACTTTCAGCACGATAGCCGGAGCAGGGCCGAGAATTTCCAATTTGTCGGTCTTGACGAGATAGCGTCTCACTTTCAATAGCGCCTTGATGCCGCCGGACTCATCGCGGGATACGGCTCGAATGAGTATGAGACGCGTGTGCGGCGGAAATCCGGAACGCGCACGCTCAGTCAGCTCCCGCTCAATCAGCGCGCGCCAGTCACCGCTGATCACGGTTGCAATAGCGGGATGATTCGGCACGGCACTCTGAATGATGACCGTACCGGGGCGTTCGCGCCTTCCTGCACGACCGGATAGTTGCAGAATAAGACTGGCGCCGCGCTCCGTGGCACGAAAATCTGGAAAGAACAATTCGGAGTCTGCGCGTGCCACCGCTGCAAGTTCCACGCCCGGAAAATCCAGGCCTTTTGCGACCATTTGAGTCCCCACGAGGATGTCATATTCCCCGTGCGCAAAGGCTGTCACCATGCGGCCATGCTCACCCTGACGAAGCACCGAATCGGAGTCCATCCGCAGAATGCGCGCTGCGGGAAAGCGCTCGCGCAATTCATCCTCAAGTTTCTGCGTGCCGAGTCCGTAGTGCGAAAGTTCAGCCGCGCCGCATTCCGGACAACGCTCCGGCATGCCATCGCGATGATCACAATAGTGACACCGCAAGACGCGACCTTTGCGATGGTAGGTCAGGCTTACCGAACAATTCGGACAGGTGAACAAATGGCCACAAATCTTGCAGATCAAGAACGGCGAAAACCCCCGCCGGTTCTGCAGAATGAGGATCTGTTTCCCTTCGGAAAGCGTGTGCTCGATACGCTCTGCAAGTTCGCCGGTGATCGCAGGCAGTTCGAATTCTGCAATCTTCCGCTCTCCCTTCGTTCGAGATTGCGCTACTTCACCGCCCGCCTCATCCGAATCTACCGGCGGTTTCCACGAGACGACTTCGACACGAGGCATCACCGCTCCGCCGACGCGCTCCGGTAGCTCCAGCAGCCGGTACTTACCTTGCAGCGCATGATGCATGGACTCGGCGGACGGTGTGGCGCTCCCGAGCACGGTCACCGCACCCGCGAGCCGCGCGCGCATCAGCGCGGCGTCGCGAGCATGATAGCGAGGATCGGTTTCCGCCTGCTTGTAACTCGACTCTTGCTCTTCGTCGACGACTACCAGTCCCAGATTCGCGAGCGGAGCAAACACGGCCGAGCGTGCGCCGATGACCACGGGATAGACACCTTCGCCAATTCGTTTCCAAAGATCATATCGGACGGCCGGACTCTGTGCGCTGTGCTGAATCGCAACCCGATCTCCGAGCGCAAGACGAAATCGAGCCCAGACAAACGGGGTCAAGGCGATTTCGGGCAGCAGGAGCAGTGCGGTGCGACCCATTGCCAGAGTTGCGCGTATGGATTCGATGTAGACTTGAGTCTTTCCCGAACCGGTGACACCAAAGAGCAGAAACACCTCGCGCGACGACCGGCGAACCGCCGATGAGACTTGGCTGATCGCGTCTGTTTGATATCCGGTCAACTGACTCGGCTCGGAGATGTTGAGCACGGCTTCGTCGTCAGGATTCCAGCGATTCACTTCCTCCATGCGCGACTCGACTAGGCCACTTTCAATCAGCTTTGTCAGCGCCGTGCGGCGCGCGGTGGTCGCCCCTTTCAGCAGAACTCCGCGAGGAACTCCATCCGGTTCGTGGTCATGTAGCTCGCGCAACAATTGCTGTTGATGCACGCTTCGAGTATGTGTAAAGAGCGAGGTGTCGTATTGTGATCGCGAGGTCTCCGTGAGGGTGAGTACGGCCTCGTATCGCGTGCGCACGGTCGGAGGTTTCAGCACAGGGCGATAGTCGATCAGCCCTGCATTGCGGAGTTTGCGCAGCGCAGAAGACGAACTTTCAAGACGGAATCTTCGGCGAACAGTCTCACCGGAAAGCGGTGATTTTGTCAGCGCGGAAAGCATGGCACGAAGGTTCTCATCTTCGTGCGGAGCGTTGCATTGCAGCAACTGCCGCCCGTGCTCCGTAAGAGTCCAATAGCGCGATTCGTCGAGGGTTATCCCGGCAGGAAGAGCGGCCTTCAATACATCCCCGAGCGGACAAAGATAATAGTCGGCCATCCAACTTGCGAACTGCAATAGCTCGGAATTGAAGACGGGCGTCTCATCGAGCACGTGTTCGATACTGCGAGTTGCGCGAGGATTCTCGTCAGCGCTTGCTCCGACAACATATCCGGTCAGACGGCGTTTTCCGAAAGGGACCAGCACGCGCACGCCGGGGATGCAGCGCGGCGCAAGTGTTTCCGGCACACGATAGGAAAAAGTGCCCTCCGCGGCGGGGACAACGACATCCGCGCAGATCGTAGAGGTCAGTTTGCTTTCGACGACGGTTTGCGAAACGCCAGGCGTATCGGCACTCCTTCAAAACCATATTGCTCGCGCAACTTGCGCTCGAGGAATTTTCGATAATGCGACGCCATGTGCTCGGGATGGTGCAGCATGAATACGAAAAGCGGAGGCTCGGTTCCCGGTTGCGACATGAAATGAATCCGCAAGTCGCGGCCACGGTATGAAGGCGGCGGAGTTGTGTCCATCAAATCCTGCAACCAGCGATTCAACTCCGGAGTAGAAATTCGCTTCCGACGCTCTTCGTAAATCCTGATGACAACTTCCAGCACTTTGTGCACGCGAGTGCGCTCGGTGCTCGATATGAACATCTTCGGCACATAGCCGAAGGTGCTGATCTTCTCCTCGATCTTGCGCTTCATCTTGTCGGCGGTCAACGAGTCCTTTTCGATCAGGTCCCACTTGTTTACTGCCAACAGTACTCCTTTGCCGAGGCCCGTCGCTTCTTCGAGAACTTTGATATCCTGCGAAACAAGTCCGTCCGAGGCATCGCTCAATACGACGGCAACATCGCACTCTTCCAACGCCCGGCGCGTGCGCACCGACGTGTAGAATTCGACGGCCTCTTCAACTTTCGATTGGCGGCGAAGCCCGGCAGTGTCAATGAGAGTCAGGCGCTCTTTGTAGAAGCCGACTTCGCTGTCGATCGCGTCACGCGTCGTGCCGGCAATCTCCGTGACGAGATGGCGCGCTTCACCAAGCAGGCAATTTACGAGTGAGGACTTGCCTACATTCGGTCTTCCGACGATTGCGACGAGAGGCCGGGCGCGAACGGTCTCCTCCGAATCGACGACGGGAAGTCTGCTCCACAGCAGATCCATGACTTCCGCAACGCCACGGCCGCTTATTCCACTCGCCGGTAACGGTTCGCCGAGGCCCAGCGCGTAGAATGCGGGTACTTCCGAATCCTGCTTCGGACCGTCAACCTTGTTCACGACGACTACAACCGGTTTTGATGAACGTTGCAACATGCGCGCGATTTCAATGTCCATATCCACGACTCCGACGTGCGCATCGGTGACGAACATGACCAGGTCGCATTCTTCGATTCCATAACGCACCTGCTCGCGAATCGCTGATTCAAAAAGATCGGCGGACTTCGGCACCCAGCCGCCGGTGTCCATAATCATCGCCTGCTTTGCATTCCACTCGGCGATCTCAAGGTGACGATCGCGCGTCACGCCGGGCTCCGGTGAGGTAATCGCCTTCTGCGAACGCGTGAATCGGTTGAACAGCGTCGACTTGCCCACATTGGGGCGACCGACAATGGCAATGACCGGAATTTTCACTGAGTATCCGACAAACAAGCGGCGTCCATTATCATCGCGGACGCCGGCCTACGTGGTGATAAGAAAATTGGAGAGCAACGTGCAAAGGCGCATTCACTCCTACTTGACAAGACGAACGGACCGCAATTCATGAATTCCTCCGGTTTGCAGGCTAATCAGATAAGCGCCGGCTGAGTAGGCGGAGAAATCCACTTGAAGTTCTTGCGAGCCGGAAAATTGAAACGGGACGTCGCGGGTTAAAATAGTCCTGCCCAGCAGGTCATAGATTCTCAGCGTCGCCGTTTCCGATCCCGAACCGTGATTGTAGCTTCGCATGCGCAAATTCAGCACGGGATTAAACGGATTCGGGTAGCACTCAACAATTTGAATATTCTGCGCGACCGGTGACCAGACCGGAGTTGAGGTGTAGATTTGACGCAC
>CAZGVT010000041.1:12658-14520 GCA_964529255.1 uncultured Alphaproteobacteria bacterium
AACTGCAGCGTTAAATCCGTCATTGATCGACTCGTTGAAGTGCAGGCCGTCGTTCCCGTGTGCATGATAGCTGGCCGGAATCACGTACATTCCTGCCGTGTCCATCCAGGCCTGAGATACGAGAATGAAATCGAAGCGGTCATCGAGCCCTCCGGTTGCTCCGCCATCACCAAGACTGCCCGAGCGAGTAGACTGAGTGTGGATCGAAGCAAAGCTCACTGCGTTGTTCCACTCTCCGGGCATATTGATCGGATCAAAGAGTTGTCCGTTCGGGCTGGGGTCGGGGCTGAGCAAGAGCTGATACGCGGGTTCAGACGCACCATAGAGATTAAAATCTCCCATCATCATGAAATGCGCACCGGGCGGCAATGCATCGAGGTGTGGACGAAGCGCCTCGCACTCACGGCGCCGCTGGTTCTCATTGTCCACTCCCGAGCTGGCTTTTAGGTGGGCGGAATAGAGCCGGAAGCGGTGAGTGCTGTCGAAGTTGATTGGCTGAACGACATACTCCGCAATGTTCCTTAGCTCCGTTGCGATCATCCGCTGAGAAATAAAACTCACTCTGGACGCGCGATAGAACAGGGCATTGTCCGTATCCGGGCCGTTGACGAAAGGCGCAGCGGCCCAATCATCCGCCTGATGATCGTACGCATTGGCGAGCAGCACATCTATCGCTTCGGCGGCATGGATCTCATTCATGCAAACGATATCCGGCGAAATGCTTTGGATCACCCGGCGGAAGTCATCCGCTCGATTCAAGTCCTGACTACCGTGAAAATTGAGCGAATTGTATGCGCAGACGCGCAGCGTGTCTGCAAGTAGCTCACTGCCGGATATGCAAAGGAGAATAAGTAATATTCGAGCGGATGTGAGCATACGAGAGTTACTTCAGCAATAGTAGTTTGGTCAACGCTCGGTCGGACGGTGTCTCCAACTCAAGGAAGTACATGCCACTGGCAAGGCCGTCGGCGGATAAGGAGATTGTTCCGTGTTGCGAGGCGGTAGGCCCAGAGTGCAGGATTGCGACCTCGCGGCCCGTGACATCCCGGATGCGAAGCTCCATGTCGGTGAGTTGCGATAACTCGTAACGAATCTCCGTGCGAGAGTTGAAGGGATTCGGATAAACCGAGAGCAGTTCATGTGAGACGGGGCTCGTTAGCGGGTCGCGAGCGGGAGTACCCGAAAATGCGATGAAGTCCCAGGTCTTGCGCGCAATCAGTTCGCCGTCCGTTGCTATCGCTTCAACATGCTCCACCGCAGCGACAGAGAATTCCAATTGGACGGACGATCCGGTTCCCACGACTTCTCCATTGCGAGTCCATTCGATACTGACGACTTCAGTATCCGGATCGATCGCGACGATTGTGAATTCCAAAGTACTTGGCGTCGCCAGCGAATCAAGCTGTGCCGGTGCAAACGAGGTGAACCACGGGGCGCGATTCAATTCCAGTTCATTCAGATTCAACGTGAGCATGGAACGGCCATAAGTCGCCGCGACAAGTTCGCGAGTGGGTGCGTGAAGCACCAGGTCAATGACCGGAACACGCGGAAGCTCCTCGCCGAGAGGCAGCCAATGCTCGCCGTAGTCGGGAGATACAAAGGCGCCAAAATCGGAAGCGCAGTAGATGCGGCCGTGAATGAGCGGATCAATCTCAATGTCGTTTAACGGTCCGTCGGGAAGTTCGCCACTCACATTCCGCCAATTGCGACCGTAGTTCTCGGAGCGGAATATGTGCGCGACCTGTTCGGCATTCCGGTATCCGGAGACCGTCACGTAGGCGACGGATTGCTCGAACGGATCGGGAGTAACACGCGTGATCCAGCGATTGGGTAATCCATCGGAGCGATCGGACCAGCTTTGA
>CAZGVT010000042.1:0-2177 GCA_964529255.1 uncultured Alphaproteobacteria bacterium
CAACTAAACAAAGAACGAATGTAATGACCAGCGATATGGCGTCGCCGGCAATGTCGGCCATGATTGACCGCATAATGTTCTCCTGATAATTTCGATACAGCAGCCGATGGATGCCATCCCGCTTCGAAACACAGGTACAAATGCACTAACTCAAACGATACATCGAGCCCGAAAGCTGGTTATGCGTTACCGCCTGAAGTCTTTACAGCCCTTTAACGGTCGCTCCCTTGATGGAGACCATGACCTGCGGTGCGGGGCAGGCATGCGCTTCCTCGCCTTCATGCTGCTTCTCCACGGATCCCGATGCGGCCGGATCATAGAGCAGCGATCCCTGCAGGGAGATTTCCTTGCCGAGACACTCGACCGGGAAGAGCACGGACTCGTCAACGCTCTTGCAGATGATCTTGGAGTGATCGGCCTGCTCAATTTCCACCCAGCAACCGGCATGGCGGCAAATGTCCGAGACCGTGCCGGTAATCAAGACATCCTGCGTGGCATACTTTGCGGGTTCGGAATTAATCGCGTTGATGGCCACTCCTTCTTTCAATGTCGGAGCGAGACCAAAAGTGCGCGCCTGTTTGGATGATGAACAGGCGGAAACGAGGATCGCCACGGCGATCAGGGAAAGTATCAATGTGCGGTTCATGAGAAGGTAAGTTTGAGTGAACAGAAACTGTTGGAAGACAAATGACAAACGAGAATACGTCTAAGCGCCCATTTTGG
The DNA here is from genome assembly GCA_964529255.1 of uncultured Alphaproteobacteria bacterium. GTDB lineage: Bacteria > Electryoneota > RPQS01 > RPQS01 > RPQS01 > CAZVXJ01. The sequence goes on from CAZGVT010000042.1 coordinate 724, forward strand.
CAAGCAAATCGATGCAACGAACGGAATAACCCCACTCGTTGTCGTACCAGCCGAGAATCTTTGCCATATTTGTGCCGAGCACCATCGTGCATTTGGAATCGAAGATGCACGAATGCGGATTTCCGATGATATCGCCGGAGACAATCTCGTCCTCGGTGTATTCCAGCACACCCTTCATGGGACCGTCCGCCGCGGCCTTGAAGGCTTGATTCACCGCCGTGACGCTCACGTCTTTCCTCGTCACGGCGACAAGATCGGTGATCGAGCCGGTAATCGTCGGAACGCGCAGAGCCGTCCCGTCGATCTTGCCTTTGAGGTCCTTCATGATCTTGCCGACCGTTCGAGCGGCCCCGGTCGTCGTCGGAATGATATTCGTTGCGGCCGTGCGCGCGCGACGCAAATCGGAGTGCGGCGCATCAAGCACCTTTTGATCGTTCGTATAGGCATGCACAGTGGTCATGAAGGCGGCTTCGAGACCGAACGAGTCGTGCAATACCTTGGCCATCGGTGCGACGCAATTGGTCGTGCAAGATGCGTTCGAGACCAGTTTGTGCTCCGGCTTCAGCGTGTTATCGTTGATGCCGAAGACGATGGTTGCATCAATCTCATCTTTGGACGGCACCGTGAGCAGCACTTTTTTTGCTCCTTGGTCAATGTGCTGCTGGATTCCGGCCCGGTCGCGGAACGACTTGGCACCCGTGGATTCGACTACGATGTCGATGTTGAACTCTTTCCACGGAAGCTTTTTCGGATCTTTTTCGGCAAGTGCTCTAACCAGCTTGCCGTTTACTTTGATGCCGCCCTCCGCCAATTCGACCGCGCCCGGAAATTTTCGGTGAGCCGAATCGTATTTCAAAAGGTGTGCAAGAGTGGCGGCATCCGTCACGTCATTAACCGCCACGAATTCAAAACGCGGATCCTGAAAGCCCGCGCGTAAAACTAATCTGCCAATCCGGCCGAAGCCGTTTATCGCGATGCGAATTGCCATTTGAACTCCGAAAAACGCTGAAACGCTGAATTGCTATATCGCTGAAATGCAAAAATTCTGAGGAAGGTCAGGCTCGATTCTCCTTGTCGTCCTCTATCCCTTCTCCATCCTCCTCCTCGTCATCATCTTCGTCGTCATCATCTTCCATACTGTATTCAGAAGAGAACAGACCGATTTCGCCGCTATCGGTGCGGAAAAGATACCAGAATGACTCGTCCCGGTCGCCTTTGACCAGAAGCACACAACCTTCGTGCTCATCGGAGGCCTCGGCCTCGAGTTCGCGATAGCTGTCGAACAGGTCGGCGGCGTCGGAATTCAGATCAAGCATGCGCGGATAAATGCAGAACCGGAACAGCTCCTCCGTCTCGTCGCGAACGATGTCAATGCACGGAGGATTGTCTTCGTCCTGAACGATGTCTTCGGGCTCGATCTCCATTTCTTCGAGATCATCAAACCCGAAGAGCTC
>CAZGVT010000042.1:2187-2748 GCA_964529255.1 uncultured Alphaproteobacteria bacterium
GCTCGCCCGCTCGTTGGATAAAATCTGCAAATTCAGTGCTCGTCATGTTCGTAGGGGGTCAGGGTGAAGGGGGCAAAAGGGCGTGACTCTCAAGACTGAAAAATACCAAAAACGACCCAGAAAATCAAGTTCACACTCCGCTCAACGGTACTTCCCCACTTCCCTCTCCGGCGCACAATCCTAAGTTATTGCTGAAGTTCGGGCTCCATGCGGCTCGGTTGCCGGGCGGGCTTGAGAAATTGTTCACTTGCCTCTCTGTCAGGCAAACAAGGGTAATCCTCACTAAGCAAAACACGCGAGGCACGTCGCGTGTTCCCAAAGAACGACTGAATATGACGAACCGGGTCTACTTCAAAAAGACTTCATGGAGTTACGGATCGCCGGACACTCAAGCTGAGCGGTCGCACGAAGTCCCGGAAAATGGGGGAATGTGCCGGCGCCGGCGTTCGATTTGAATTACGCCGAATACCGCTGCAAAGATGACTCCTGACACCACTGCAATCATCGCGGCAATGGAGACATCCAGCGCAGCGGCGGAATAGAATCCGGCAATTGAAGCGA
>CAZGVT010000042.1:2758-14513 GCA_964529255.1 uncultured Alphaproteobacteria bacterium
GCGACCGCTCCGGCAACGATAGACAAGATCAGCATGTCGCGCAGACGAATGGAGAGTAGATAGGCGGTCGCCGCCGGCACAACGAGCATTGCCACGACAAGAATGGCGCCGACGCTTTCGAATGCAGCGACCGCCGTGACGGAAACGCACGCGGTCAATCCGTAGGAAACCGTTCGCGCGGGAATATCCAGCGCAGAGGCGAGCATCGGATCAAATGAGGTCAGCTTCAGCTCCTTGAAGAAGAGAGCGACAAAGCCCAGATTCAACAAAAAGGCCGCCCCGATGGACCAGACGGCTTTCGGACCGAGATCGGTTCCGCCAATGATCCAGCGGTCAAAGGGCACAAAGGCAATTTCACCGAACAATACACACTCCTGATCGAGGTCCACGCTGCGGCTGAAGAGCGAAATCAGGATAACGCCAGCCGCAAAAAAGCTCGTGAAAACCACGCCAATCGCCGCGTCGGATCTCACATAATGGCGTCCGCGCAACCACTCCACCGCGAGCACGGTCAACAGTCCGAACACACCGGCGCCCGCAAGCATGACAAGCGATTGACGGGAATGCGTAATCAGGAAGGCGAGCGCGATCCCCGGCAGTACGGAATGACTGATCGCGTCGCCGAGCATGGCCTGCTTTCGGAGCACGAGAAAGCCGCCGACCAGTGCGCAGGCGGCGGAAGTCAGCACCGCAGTGAGCATTATCCAGAAGTCGCTACTCATGACTGTGGGGGAATCGGCGAGCCGTGCGGATCGGCTTTCGGATGCCCGAGTTCGGCTTCAAGCTGCGATTCAAATTCGGGAGTCATCACGTGCTCGATACTCTCGGCGTCGCGATGCACGTGATCCGGAGGCAAACCAAGATTCTTGGCGAGATACAGTTCCCAGAGCCGGTGACGTCGAACTACTGCCGCGGCGGTAATCCGGCCCTCGGGAGTCAGATTGAATTCGCCGGGCTGCGCACTGCGAACAAGTCCTCTTTGCCGCAACATATCAAGACAGCGCGGAATCATGTGCGCCTCGTGAGGTCTCGCCTGCTGAATCTCGCCAATTGTATGAGGCAACTCAAAATTCTGAGTCGTTTCGCCCAGCGCATACAGCACCTTTAGCACATGCTCCTCCCGCCAGCGAGTGCGAAGTGCGCGAAACTCGAGCGCGCGCGGCACCAGGCCGTGCAGCGGAGCGAACGCAAGCGAGAGAAAAAAGCACATGGTGGCCGCAACGACCATCCACGGGCCGGTGGGCATGTTGGGCGCCGCGTAGCTTGCATACGCACCGGCGATTCCGGATGCGCTGCCGATGGCGACGGATACCACCAGCATTCTGCTAAGTCGGTCCGTCCAGAATCGTGCCGCTGCGGCAGGTGTGATCAGCATCGCCGCCATGAGCACGATTCCGACCGTTTGCAGGCCAATGACAATGCACACGACGAGCAGCGTGATCAGCACAAAGTCGAGCAAACCGGTGCGCAAACCGGCAGCCTTCGCGAACGTCGCGTCGAATGTGAGCAGCTTAAACTCTTTGTAAAAGAGGAATAACGTGATCACGACAATCGCCGCAAGCAGTGCAAGCGTGGAGACGTCCGAGGCGACAAGAGACGCTGCATGACCAAACAGAAACGTGGACAACCCGGTTTGCGATGCGTCTCCGGATTTCTGAACGAGCGTCAGACCCACGACACCGAGCGCAAAGAAAACCGAAAGCACAATCGCGAGCGACGAATCCTCCTTGATTTTCGAGCGGTGCGAAATGTGATGCACCGCAAGCGCACCTGCCCAAGAGGTCACAATCGCTCCGCCGAGCAAGAAGAACGGCGACTTTCCGGCGACGACAAATCCGAGCACGACCCCCGGAAGCGCCGCATGCGCAAGAGCATCCCCGAGCAGCGCGCGTCGTCTGAGCAGCGCAAAGCAACCGACCGCTCCGGCGGTCCCGCCCAACAACAAACAGCCGAGCACGACCGAGCGGACGTTCACACTACTGAGCGCGAGGAGGTCAAGCAGGTGGTTCATGTGGCGAACATCATAGGGCAGGCGCGATCTACTCTGCCTGCGGTTCGGTGGACTGGGTGAGCTTATGCACCAGTGGTTTTTCCCGGACCAGTTCGGCCGCGCCCGAAAGTAAGTTCAAACGCCCGCCGTAGGTCTGACTGAGATTCTCGCGAGTGAACACTTCGCTTGTGGTCCCGGCGGCGACGAGCCGCAGGTTCAGGAGCACGACCCAGTCAAAGTATTCGGTGACGGTTTGCAGATCGTGATGCACGGCAAGTACCGTTTTGCCGCGCGAGCGCAAGTCATGCAAGATATCGATAATCGCGCGTTCAGTTGCCGCGTCCACTCCGGCGAGCGGTTCATCCATCAGGTAGATTTCGGCATCCTGAGCCAGCGCGCGAGCAATGAACACCCGCTGTTGCTGGCCCCCCGAGAGTTGCGATATCTGCCGATTCTCAAACGCCGTCATGCCGACTTTTTCAAGGCAGTGCCGGGCGAATTCGCGATCCGATTTTCCCGGCCGTTTGAACAGACCAAGTTTGCCGTATCTGCCCATCAGCACCACATCAAGTACGGTGGTCGGAAAATCCCAATCCACCGATTCACGCTGCGGTACATAGGCGAGATGGCGCTTTGCGGATGATAAGTGCATGCCCGCAATGGTGACTCGACCCGAAGCCAGCGGCAGGAGCCCGACAATCGCCTTCAAGAGTGTTGACTTGCCGGCTCCGTTGGGGCCAAGCACTCCCACGACCGTGCCGGAGGGTAGCGCAACGTCTATGCTCCACAGCGCGGGTTTGCGATCATAGACGACGGTGAGGTCGTGAACGTCAATAGCGGTTGGCATTAATGGAGTCCCTCCGCAACGGTCTTCACGTTGTGCCTGATCATGCCGACGTACGAACCTTCCGGAGTCCCTGTGTCGCCCATCGCATCGGAAAACAATGTCCCGCCGATGCGTACGTCATGGCCCTGTGCGCGACAGCCGTCCAATACTGCCTGCAAGGGTTTCGTCGGCACACTCGTTTCGACGAATACCGCTTTGACCCTTCGATTGACCAGCAAATTTACGAGATTGGTAACATCGGCAAGACCGTATTCAGAAGCCGTGGAAATTCCCTGCAGGCCGCGCACTTCCAGTTTAAACACACGGCCGAAATACCCGAATGCATCGTGCGCGGTGACGAGCACGCGGTGCTCCGCCGGTACACGCCCAAGTTCCGCTTGTGCCCACACGAACAGCGAGTCAAACACAACCGCAAGCGAATCGGCGCGATGTGAAAACTCCCCGGCGGAATTGGGGCGGAGCTTGGAAAGCTCGCGCGAGATCGGTTTCAAGGTCAGCTTCCAAAGCGAGGGATCCATCCACACATGCGGATCGAACTGGCCTTCGAATTCGGGCGGCTCGCGCAATAACGAATCGGGAATATCCTCCGTAACGGCGACCACCGGCTTTTCCCGCGCAAGCTTCACGAGCACATCCGACATCTTGCCTTCGAGGTGCAAGCCGTTGTAGAAGACAATTTCGGCAGAAGCGAGTTTGTCCACGTCACCATGACTGGCCTTGTAAAGATGCGGGTCAACACCGGCGCCCATCAATCCCGTCACGACAGCTGCATCACCGGCAATCATCTCTACGACATTCGTAATCATGCCGACGGTCGTAACAATATTGAGTTTGGCGGATGGTTTGGGCGCTTCCTTTTTCGCGCAGCCGGCAAGCAGCGCAACCGCAAGCAGCGCAATGAATCCCGCGACGATACTGAATTTGAGACTACAACGCATTCCAAAGACACGGGAGCGAAATTCGTCATGCCGAGCAGGGCTAGGCGCGGTGACCGAACCTTTCACTCCTCCACACGTTGTGCTTCGCCCGGCTCGGCAGGTGTGGCGAGCGACTCTGGTGTTGTTGAGAAGTGCTATGTTCATGGCTTGCGATAGAAGTGTTCAAATGAGAGATAGAGAAAAAAGCCGCCGCTGCTTTCCTCCTCGCGGAAGGTGAACGGCAAGGCAATTCCGGCGATCCATTGACCGCGTGGAGTGCCGGAAAGCTCCACGCGCACTCCCGGCGAAAGCACGGTGACAGTCTCGGTGATGGTACCATTCTTCAGCTCTGTGCGCTCCGATTCAGCCAATGCTTCGAGCAGTAGGTGAACTCTGCGGTGCGCGGCGAAGACTCCGCTGCCGCCGATCATCGCTCCACTCTGGGGTTTGTCGGAAAACGGAAATGAAGAGACCGCTACGTTCGCATGTGCGGCAACCCGTTTCGAGACGCGAACGCTGGCGGGCAGCGTGAGTTCGACTCCGCTGTCCTTGCGACCTTGCCACTCGTCGCGCTTTGTGAAACTAAGCTGCGGAGCGATTGCCAAAGGTGAGTCATCACCGGAGATTAGTTGATAGCGAAGCGCGGCGTCAACGGATTCGAGTCCCAACAACCTCCCTTCATACCCGTGCGCCGTTTCCTCCGACTCATGCCGCAGAAGACCAAGCGAGTACGAGAACTGCCAGCGCTGACCATAGACCGGCCACTCTTGCGTGAACGCAAAGGCCGTATGCGAGGTCTTGTAACCTCGAACGGTTTCGCGTTCATTCACGAGCGAGCCGATGTGCTGCACGACGCCGGACTCCTGATTGTAGGCTTCTTCGATGAAGAACGAGTTGTCCTCGAAATCCGCAACATCCTGAGCCCGTAGTGCCGATGTCAATATCAGAATGAGAAGCAGCCAACGTGTCACGTGTCAATCTCCAGAAGGATCTTGGAAGCGAGTTCTTTGCCCAGCGCGCACTCCTTGTTATTCGCCTGTAGTAGAATGATCTCATCGTGTACCGGCAAATCGAGAATTTCAACGGGCACGCCGATGGTCAAATTGAGTTTCGACAAATAGGTCAACACGTCGGGCTTGCCGCCGATCACTCGCGCAAGCGTTCCCGTTGTGCCGGCAGCGCATTCGGAGAGTCGGAGGAGATTTCGCTCGCTGTTGCGGCCCTGCCGGTCGGGAATCGGGTCGCCGTGCGGATCGAATTTCGGAAACCCAAGGAGTTCGTCGATCGCTTCCACGAATCTCGCGGACACCGCATGCTCGATCCGTTCCGCCTCAACGTGCACTTCATCCCAGGAATAGGCCAGATGTGCATGGAGAAAAGTCTCGATCAATCGGTGGCGGCGAATCAACTTCTGCGCGACCACCGTTCCGCTCCTGGTCAGCGAGATTTCCTTTCGCGGCCTGTGAATGAGCAGCTTCTTGCCCGCAAGCTTTCGGACCATTACGGTCACCGTCGAATCGCGCACGCCGAGTTGTTTGGCCAGACTCGAAGTTGTGACGGGTTCGGTGCGCTCGACCATGCGATGAACACGCAGAAGACAGTCTTCAGCCGCTGCGGAAAGTTTATGTAGAGTCATCGGTGTTTTTATTTAGACGCATCTAAATATAAGCAAAACACGGATGCCGCGCAAGTGTCCAGGGACTATAGTCAAGTTGTTTATCCATAATACAATACTAGCCAACTATGGGTCAACGAAAAGCCCCTGCAACGTGGAACGGAGGCGGCGGACTTAGGCTCATCCCGGACACTTTGCAGTGCATGAAAACGGGCGGCCGTGAGAAGCCGCCCGTACACAGATCCAATTGTAAGAGAGATTGGCGCTTAGCCTCGCTGCCGCTCCCAGGCTGAGACTTCGATCTCCATCAACTGCATTTTCTTCTTCAAAGAGTCATCGGGAATCTCGATCTGTTTCAGCTCGCGAAGTTGCTCGCGCGCAGTTTCATAATCCTTCAAGCGAATGGCCAAGGTTCCCAGCGCGAGTCGTGCCGGAGCGTAAGTGGGGAACTTGGAGATCGCGTGAGTGTAGAGCGAGTCCGCCAGTTCGTACTTGCCTGCAAGTTCGGCCATCATCCCCGCCTTGTACGGCCAGTCCGGGTTGCCCGGTTCCCGCAGTCCGGCCAGGGCCAGACTCCCGGCCGCTTCGTCATACCGGCGAAGCTTGTGCAACACCATCGCACGCTGCAGAAGAATTTCATTCGGGGCGGCGCTGTCCACCGGCGGAAACACGTGATCAAGAAACGCCAATCCTCCCGGATAATCGTTGTGCTCGGTATACTGCCAGAGTTCCTCAAGTACTGACGCAAGGGGCGCGCCGGAGAGCGAGTCCGGTGCGGGCACTCCGGCAAGCCGATACTCCCGTCGCGCATCGTCAAAACTGCCGACCCTCCAGAGCGCATCTCCCATTCCGATGCGGGCTTCCCGCAATGAATCGTTCCGCATTAACGCGCGAGCAAAAAACGGAATCGCCTCGTCATACTTCTTGTAATCCATCGCGGTCGTTCCCAGATTCGCATAGTCCAGCGCGGGCGAGACTTTCCGGTCGACTTCCTGCGAAGGAAAATTCGCAATGAACAGCGCGCAGACGTAGATCACCGACGGCGCGACGACCGACGATGCCTGCTTCTGCCGAACCGCGCGCGCAATCCCGACCAAGAACACGGCAGCAAGCGGAATCAACAGGAGAACCAGCGGAAAGCGATACTCCGACGAGCTGAAAAACACGAGAACCGTAAGCAGGTAAGTGGCTGCATAAAGCCACAACAGCGTGAATTGCTTTCGCCGTGACCGCAAATAGTACAAACCCGCCATCGCGAGCGGGAAGAGCAGTCCCCAGCGTACCGGCATGGCTTTGACGATCGGACAGTAGTCCGCGACGGCGTGAAAGGAGAGATTGTTAGGCAGCTCTCCGCCTTGTACGGTCAACCAAATCTTCTTTATAAGTAGTACAATCCATTCGCCGGGAGCCTGTGCAATTTCCCGAACACTCTGCCGAAACCAGAAACCGGATGCATGCGCGAGCGAGAGACTATCCCCCGATAGTCGGGATGCTTCGCTGCGATAGGCCTCCGCTTCACGGATCGGATCCGATGACACGACAAATGGAGTCTCATCGTAGGATCCACTCGCGCCGAGGCGATTGCCGATGTAGATATTTGCGCCTGCCGAAGTCGTGGTCAGGAATGAGCCGCCGGTTTCATGCCAATTGTGATAGACGGCGGGTACGGTCGGCAGCAGTGCGCAAAGCAACAACACCATAGCCGGGATGAGTCTCCGCCGACGCCTGCCAATGACGAGCGATAACAGGATCAGCGTCGGAAAGAACAAAATCGCCGGCCGCGCAAGTGCCGACAAGCCACAGATGAGCCCCGCCGCAACCCACGGCCATAACGGCGACGCGTCGCCTGCCGACGGGTCGGTCCCGAGCAAGTTCGCGCGGAAAATGAGCAGCCAGAGCATGCACGCATTCAAGAACAAAATCAGCGAGGATGTGACGATCACCCCATCATAGTAGAGCCACGGTCCGTAGAGAACGGCGAGCGCCGTCGCGACCAAAGCTGTAGTCGTATCAAAGAGCTTCGCCGTGATCATGGCCAGCAACACAAGTGTGGCAACGGAAAGCGAGGCCTGAGCGATCACGACCATCATCGGATTGGTGCTGCCCGTTGCCCCAAGCACCGCCGCCATCGCATAAGAATAAAGCGGAGACAGCCAGTATGGCCCGGGAGGGTCACCCAGCCCGGCGTGAATGCCGCGCGCCCAACCGAGGTAGAACTCGCTGTCCAAAAACAAAAAGTCCAGCAGCGGAGAGTTTCCGAGCTGGTTTAGAAAAATGACCCTCGTGGCGGCAAATAGCCCCACGAAGGTGACCAGGTAGCGCACCTGTTTCTGATCGAACATCGTATGGTCCCCCGAAATATCCAGAATCCCTCAATCACCGGTACATTCGGCAATAATACAATTCTATGTCCACAATCTCAAGCGAAATAGGCGGCGAATGCCCAAAAAAAAGCCCCCGCAGGAGGACGGGGGCCGTGATGGGTGCCTTCGGGCTGGGAGGTTGCCTTGGGCACCCCCGCAAGCAAGTAAGCCGGCACGTAACCACGCGAACCGGGCCGGCTACTCGGCTATTTCATCAACAACATTCTGTGGAGTTTCGTCTCACCCAAGGCTGTCAGACGAGCGAGGTACAATCCCGTAGGAAGATTCGAGGCATCAAACTGCACGGAGTGCAGACCGGCTTCCATCTGGCCGTCAACCAGCGTGGCGACTTCGCGTCCGAGCAGATCGTACACGCCGAGCTGAACGTGAGTGGCTTCCCTCACTTCAAACGAAACCGAAGTGGTCGGGTTGAACGGGTTCGGTGAATTGCCAATCGTAACCACCTCTGAAGTACGTCTCAGCACCACATCCTCACCGTTCACGTCCGGCACGCCTTCGATTTGATAGATCCAGTTGTGCTTGGCGCGATCCAGAGCGGTAATCGGAATTTCGGTAATCTCTCCGTTCGGCCAAGTGACGCGGCAGACGCCTGCATCGGACTTGCGCGTGCTGGTGCTGACGATCGTCACACCCGAGCCGTCGCCACCTCGCGAGCAGGTCCACGGTGCGGTGGCGGCAATCTGCTTGCAGGTTTCAAACTCGAAGTAGATCTGACAATTCGGCACTTCAGTCCGCACATTCAACGGACGGAGATGCAGCATGTAGTATTCATTGAGACAGCGGGTGGTGTTGCGGTAGAGCTTGACTCCGCCGTCAGCCTGCGAAATCGCCAAGTCCGGATCACCGTCGCCGTCCATATCGCCCCACGCCGCGCTGGTATTCAAATGACGGGTGTTGTCGATCCCGAGATCGTCTGCCGCATCCTTCCAGTTTTCGTCTCCGTTATTCGAGCTATTCATGAAGAGCGAGCAGCCGAGATTATCCTTCCGCATGACGAACAAATCCATGTAGCCGTTCATATCGACGTCCACCGCATGTGCCTCGGTCGACCAATCGCATTGCCGGTCGATCTGCAGATATTCGGTAACGTTCTTATAGCGGGGCAGGCCATTGTCCCACGTGAAAAAGTACATGCCGCCGTCACGGCCCTCACCCGGAGCAAACAGATCAAGGCACTGGTCGTTGTTGAAGTCCGCCCAGCACGCGCCGGTGTTGCCAAGTTTCACGGGAAATTCGACGCGGGAAGCCCAGTCGGCATAAACGCCGTTGCCCTGATTGCGGTAGAGGTGCGAGCGATCCGCGCCGGCCGAGTATCCGTAGAAAATATCCTGCAAACCATCCTGATCGAAGTCGATAATACACATCGAACCGACCTCGTCATCCGTGCCCGGAAGCTGGCCGGCACGATCCTGATTGAATTCCTGGCCGTCCTGATACAGAATCACGAGCGAACTGGATGGAGTATGATCGTTGCTGAGCACAAGGTCAAGCGCGCCGTCGTAATCCGTATCCAACCAGAGCGCGCTGCGAACCGGCTCGCCGTCAACGTGCCACTGATCGATATCCACGGACTGGAAACGATGCTGCGCGGTTTGCTTGAAAAGGCGCACTCGATGAGCGTCATCGGTGAGGCACAACAAATCGTTGCGACCGTCCATGTTGTAGTCCGTGAACCGCGCCGAACGGACATTTGTAACATCGTTCAGGCCGTAAGCCGAGGTCACGTCGACAAAAACGCCATTGAGATTCGCGAGCAGGACACTGTTCGCGTTGTTCGTGCCGCCGCAAAACAGATCCTGATCGCCGTCCTGATCCACGTCTCCCCAGGCGACAGCGCCCGCCCGCTGCGGAACCGTTTCCGGCAGCATGTCCGAGCGATCCTGAAAAGACACGCCTTCCGCGAACGCTATGAGCGAACCAAGCGTGAGCAGCGCGAGGATTTGATTTAGCCGTTTCATACTCTCTCCTTACATGGTTTTCCTGACCGCAGAGCGGCCTTCCTGATGCAAAGTTTCAGATTCAAAACACACACTGATCGCATTACGTGAGAAAGTTGAGTCTCCTCAAATTGGCTGATCGCGTCGGTTCATTCCCGGTCCAGGAGACGTGGTGCATTTCACGCACCCTGTTCGTCGCCCGGCAATGGATAGGCAAGACCTGCTCCAGAATCGGCCCGGAGCAGACGGATTTGACAAGTCCAAAATTACTGATTACCTACGCAGTTGACCAGTCTGCTGAACCGTAGCAGTTTGTCAACATCCGGTTGTCGAACGAGCGCAACCATGGTTGCAACTGGTCGACATCACCGAGGCGTTGAGAATTGTCCACCATAACCCACGAGACGGTGGCATCGGTTCGGGGCTGAGCAAAAAGCCCCGCGAGACTCTCGCGGGGACTTATGCAAGGAAAATACTGATTCTAAATCAATCGGGCTTTTGAACAATCATCAACCAACCACCGCCGCTGCGGTTATCACTGTGAACATCCATGAACATAGCAAATGCCGCAACGGGATAAAGCACGATCATCCACGGGATCACGATAAGAGCGAACAGTTTCGAGATCGTGAGCAGTTTCATCGGAATCCGCTGCAGGATCATCCAGGCGAGCCGTCCCCACAATGGACCATAAGTTCGTTTCTGTACCAGGATACGGAATCCGGCGGCCGTTACTTTCTCCCTGAATTCCGCCTCAGTGTAGCCCTCGCGCACGTGTTCGCCGATCACGCTGTGCACTTCGCCCGGCGGCGACGGATGCTCTTCGCTTGCAGAGGGAGTTGCGATGATAAACCGCCCTCCGGGCCGCAGAGATGCGAAGACATTTGCGTAGACGGACGCATCATCGAGAATATGTTCCATCACGTCCACTGAAAGCGCAAGATCAAAGCCGCTCGCTTTGCGGTAAAGGGTCAGATCGCCGTAAGCGAACGTGAGCCTCTCAAGTCCCAGCGCTCGCGCAAAATAACTGCAGTCGTCGATCTGCTCCTGCTTTACGTCCACGGCATAGACCTGCGCGGCCGGAAACAACTTGGCCATCAAGTACGAATATTGTCCGAAACCCGATCCCGCATCGAGAATGCTCCTGACCTCCCCTCCGCTTGCGGGGGGGGTACGTGCGATATCCTTCAGCACTTTCCGCACATGCCACTGCCGCAGGAAAAGCATCCCCAGTGCCGTGTAGAACAATCGCCGCAGCAGTGTGCTGCGCGAAACCAGCGAACCAAGTTTCGCCTTCAACGGATCGTAATCTATCGCGATGTCGCTCATGATTTCTGCTTGCGCAGCGAGCGGCTGTTCAGCGCGCTCACCTCACGCTCTATATCCTCGATCACCTTTCGCATGCCGTCCCAACTGAAGCTGTCCGCGGCTCTGCGCACATTTTCCTCAAACGCCGGCCGGCCGCCGGCTTCGTAAAACACTTTCACCGCCATCGCGATCGCATTCGGGTTCTCCGGCGGCACGACGAGACCGGTCACACCATGATCAACGACTTCGCCGAGCCCGCCGACCTCGGTCGTAATCACCGGGGTATCGAGAGCATACGCAATCGGCACGATGCCCGATTGAGTCGCGCTGCGATAGGGCAGGATCACGCAATCGCAGGCGGCGAACCATTGCCCTACTTCTTCGCCGGAAATGTAGCCTTCGCGAATGACCACGCAGTCCTCAAGCTTCAATTCGCGGATCAGCGTATCGTAGACCGTGCGATCCTGATAGAACTCGCCGACAATCGCAAGCTTCAGATCCGGAAAATCCGCGCGAATCTGCGGCATCGCCTTCACGAGAATATCGAGCCCCTTGTACTCGCGAATGAAACCGAAAAACATGATCAGCTTTTCCGAACTGATTCCGGCCTTCGCGCGAGCCTCGGATTGCGTGCCGGGGAACATCTCGTAGCAATCGTAGAGCGGATGAGGGGAGTAACGAACGCTTTTCGCGGGCACGCGCAGGAAGAGTCGCTGCATCTCCTTTTCCTCGGCTCGTGAGAGCGCAATAAAAAAGT
>CAZGVT010000043.1:0-471 GCA_964529255.1 uncultured Alphaproteobacteria bacterium
GATCCAGGGTTTCGATTTTATGCGCGGCAGCGCTGTTGCTGCTTGCCGTTCTAATGGTTGCCAATAGGTCGAAAGTTATGCCGGTCGAGGAAGACGAAGGCAAAGGAGTGCTGCGTCCATCCGAATGGTTCCTGCAACAGCGAGTCTGGCCGCACACGGAATTGAATCGCGCCGCTGTGAACGAGGCACGCGAACAGGCTATCGCATTGCGAAGGAATGCGTCGCGCTCGCTTGATGAAGATTGGATTTTCGCCGGACCGACTAACGTGGGTGGCCGTATTACCGCGCTGGCCGTACACTCGTCCGCACCGGACACGGTATATGCCGGAGCGGCGGTGGGCGGTGTGTTCAAGTCCATCGACGGCGGCGCGAGCTTCTTCAATGTGTTCAACGAGGACTTCGCACTCTCAACCGGCGCACTGGCGATTGACCCGCAACACCCAACATGGATCTGGCTGGGGACCGGTGAGG
>CAZGVT010000043.1:481-12508 GCA_964529255.1 uncultured Alphaproteobacteria bacterium
ACATCAGGCGACAGTTACGGCGGCAACGGAGTCTATTTCAGCAGCGACGGCGGGAACTCGTGGCAGCACAAGGGGCTGGCTGAAGTCGTGCATATCGGCAAGATTGCCGTTGATCCGGATAACTCCGATCGTGTGTTCGTGGCTGCGGCAGGCGAACTCTTCGGCACCAATCCCGAGCGGGGAGTTTATCGCACATTGAATGGAGGCGACAGTTGGAGCCGCGTGCTGTTCCTGACGGATTCAACCGCGTGTATCGATATCGCGGTCAATCCGAACAATGCGGATACAGTCTACGCGTGTATGTGGGAGCGCATTCGCACCGTATCCTATCGCAACGTGGGCGGACTCAGTACCGGAATCTGGCGGAGTGTAAACGGTGGTGATACGTGGGCGGAATTGATCACCGGGCTGCCGCATACCACGACCACCGGCAGACCGGGTATCGCCGTTTCGCCCGTGAATCCACAGAGATTGTATGCGGTATTTGCAAATCATCCGGGAAACCTTCTGGGGATATACCGCAGTGATAACGCGGGCAATTCGTGGACTCAGACTTCCAATCCGGGGGGATCGTTCTACAGTAGTTTCGGCTGGTATTTCGGGCAGGTGTGGGCCCACCCGACGCTTCAGAATACGTTTTATGTTCAAGGCGTGAACATGTTTCGCAGCACGAACAGCGGAACGAGCTGGAGTTCGTTATTCAACGACAGTCACGTGGATCATCACGCGCTGTGGATCAACCCGGCCAACCCGGCGGAGATGATCACGGGGCACGATGGCGGAGTCAACGTGTCGGCGAACAGCGGCGGTGCATCGACCCACGCGGCAGGATTATCGGCCACGCAGTTTTATGCGATCACTTCCGATCCGCAACTGCCCTATCGACTCTACGGCGGCACACAGGACAACAGCACTCCGGGAACCTTTACCGGCGGAACGGATGACTGGGAAGTCTTGTACGGCGGCGACGGATTTTATTGCAGGGTAGATCCGCGCAACAGCGACATCATTTATGCGGAGTACCAATACGGAGGACTGGGCCGCTCGGAGGACGGAGGAAATTCGTTCTTCGATCTGACGCAGGATTTTGGCGGTGACCGGATTAACTGGATGATGCCGTACATGATCTCGCCGCACAATGCGGATATTCTATTCTGCGGAACTTATCGCATGTGGAAGTCGACAAATTTGGGCGACAGTTGGACGGCGATTTCCAACGATCTCACCGGAGGTCCCGGACCCGGAAATCTCGTTTTCGGAACGATCACAACGGTGGAGCAGAGTCCCGCGGACGCACAAATCTTGTATGCCGGAACGGATGACGGAAGGTTGTGGCGTACGCTGAACGGCGGTACGAACTGGACGCTCATCAATGCCGGGTTGCCGGATCGCTGGTGCACGCGTGTGACGGCTCATCCCGACTCCGCAGGAGTGGTTTACACGTGTTACTCGGGCTACAAGTTCATCGACTATCAGCCGCACGTATTCCGCAGTACGAACCACGGTACAAGCTGGCAGGATATCAGCTCAAACCTTCCGGAAGGACCGGTGAATGATATTCTCGTCGATCCGGATGTGCCTTCCTATCTCTATGTCGGGACGGATTTCGGAGTGTATTACTCAGCGGATTGGGGAGCGAACTGGGCGCCGGTGGGAACGGGACTCCCGACGAGCAGCGTATTTGACCTGGAGATTACGACCGGAACTCCGCGCTATCTTGTTGCCGGAACTCATGGCCGTTCGATGTGGAAGATCGCGCTGCCAAGTTCGGTTCCGGCGGCACCGGGCGAGCTTGTGATTGAGGTACACGGCTCCGTTTTGCATTGGAGTCGTGTGATGACGGCCACAAGCTACAATATCTACGGCGCGAGCGATCCCGATTCGCCGGGCGCGCTGCTGGAAACCGGAGTGCTCGACACCGTGTGGACCGATCCGCTGTTTGGCTCGCGACCTCAGACGTTTTTCTATCACGTAGCGGCGGTGAGATGACCCGCCTCGTGTCGCCGTTGCGGGTCTGGAGACCGACAACGGCGGGATAATTTCAAGAAAGGTGGAGACTATGCGGATGATTTTCGCAGCATTGGCTCTGCTTTACGGGGCAGCAGCATATGCGCAAGATTGTACTTATTGGGTGGAAACAGACGAACCGGTGGTGATGTATTGTAATGGAACCGGTGGTCGGATCGGCGGCAGGTGGAGCGTTGACATCGCATGGGATTGGAATGAAAACGGCCCGGACCTCACTGATCCATTGGCGCCCGTAGGCGATAGTCCGGGACAGTACAACTTCAATCAGTTTGAATTCGGTGAAGACTGGACCGGTTTCTTTGAATCACCGTGTTGGATCGTGAACGGTGCACCGCCGTCGCATCCATTCTTTTACATCAGAATCTGGGCTGGTCATGATTCTAGCTGTCGAAGAAGCGTGTGGATGTCTTCAGTCATCACGCATTTGCCGGGTCCACAAGATATCGAGTGCAGCGGGTGGACTTGTATCTACGATTACGATGATTCCTGGTTATTCTCCCGACCAACGGAGCTGGCGGTTCGGTTGATTCCGGGAAATCTTGTACGATTGGCATGGATTCGGCCGCCCTGCGGCTTCCCAGACGGATACTACGTTTATCGCTCTGACAACGGTTGGTGGATTCCTCATGACTCAACAGATCGTTGGGGATTTACTACAGAGACAACGTTCATTGATACACTACCGGAAATACTGCCGGCACAGATGTTCTGGGAAGTATGGGCATATTTTGACGATGACTGAAAACGCCGGGGGCCGGCTCTTCACTTTCGGATTTTGACTTTTTGATTCTGGATTTTCTTTTTGCCTATGACATTTTCGGCGAACGACAAACACGTTGACGTCCTGTGCATCGGCGCGCATCCGGACGATATTGAGTTGTGCTGCGGTGGAACGGTTCTGCGGCTGAAATCGCTCGGCTATTCCGTGGGTCTGGTAGATATGACCCGTGGCGAACGCGGCACGCGCGGCTCTGCTGAGACGCGCATGCAGGAGGCCGATGCGGCCCTCAGAGTTCTGGGCGCGGATTTCCGCGAGAATCTTGATCTTGGTGACATGCACGTGCAGGATACGCAAGACCGGCGCCGCAAGGTGGCGGAGTGCATCCGTCGACACAAGCCCAATCTGGTCTTCACGCAGTATATGCACGACCGCCATCCGGATCACGAGGGCACGGCGATGTTAGTGAAAAACGCGGCTTTCCTGGCCGGTGCGGCCAACTTTGACGCCGAGGGCGAGCCGCACGTCGTGCGCAGAGTGCTGTACTGGCCGGCCAGTTGGATGATGGAGTGCAATGTGCTGGTGGACGTGACGCCGTTCTGGGAGCGGAAGATTGAGTCCGCCAAGTGCTATAAGTCCCAGTTTTTCGATCCGGAATCCACGGATCGGGACACTCTGCTCTCCCGTCCACACTTTTTCGAGGACATCGCAGTGCGCTTCCGCAACTTTGGCCTGCAAGCGGGAGTCACATATGCCGAGGGGTTCTATATGCGGGAGAAGATTCGCGTGGATGATCCCGTTGCTTTGCTCGGCAGGTAAAGGTTTACGCATCCCGTAATACCCGCCTTCAGGCCCGCTCGATCATTCGACCCTCTGTCACTCAATCAACTCACAACTTTTCGGAGATAAGACCATGACCCACCTGATTCGCCTGCTCGCACTGCTTGCCATCGCTTCGCATGCGTTTGCCGACGCAACCAAGATCAAGATTGAAAAACTCGACGATCTGCCCCGGCACATGTACAAGATCGACATGAAGGCCGCCGAACTGCTCGATAATTCCGACGCACTGATGAAGCTTGCCAAGGAGTACGAGAAAGATCTGAACGATGATCTCTCCAAGTACGAAATTTCGGACAAGACAACGCTGAAGAACTATTACGTCGGCATGTGCAATGTTGCGCTGCTCGAAGGACGATATGACGACTACCTGAAGTATGTGAAACTCCGGCAGGAACTCGAGGACAAGGCACCGCAGAAGCTCACTACCGCACTCTTCATGCGGGCGTGGGTGGCGGCGAAACAATCGGGCGATGCGGATTTTCCGGGCCGCCTGAAAACGGAACTCGCCGCGCTCGTCACTGCGCTGCCCTACGCGGACTGTTCCGCGTCGATCAAATCTCAAAAAGGGTCGATGGAGATGGTCTCCAAGGATCTGATTGTCGGTTCGCTTAATGGCTCGGTTCAGCCGGTTCTCGACGGTTCCGACGGGGAAATGAGCAAGGATATTGCCGAGGGTCTGATCGGATCGGCCGTGCAGGTTCGCTTCATCATTCCGTCCAAAGAAGTTGCCGTCGACGTTTACGGAAACTGGATTGCCGCCAACGATAAACCGAAAGAGGACATCTGGGCCGCGCGCGATTTTGTACTGAGCGAGAAGGACGGCAAAGCGCCCGTCGTGCTTGGTATTTGGGATTCCGGCGTGGATACGGAGATTTTCTCGAAAAGTTCGCAGATTTGGATCAATAAGAAAGAGATTCCCGGCAATAACAAGGATGACGACGGCAACGGCTACACAGACGACATTCACGGGATTGCGTACTCGTTGCACTCGGACAAGGAGATTCCGTTGCTGTTCGATGTCGGCGACGTGGGTACGGAGCGGCCGCGCTTGCAACGGCTGATGAAGGGGCTGCAGGACATGAGTTCCGCGATTGAGAGTCCTGAAAAGGCCGAACTCATGGGCGTTGTGCAAAAGCTGCCGCAGGATTCCGTCACACCGTTCTTCGAGAATGTGGGCAAATACGGCAACTATTGTCACGGCACGCACGTCGCGGGCATTGCTTCGGCAGGCAATCCGTTTGCGCGCATCCTCGCCGGCAGATTGACTTTTGACTACCATGCGATCCCCGAGAAACCGACCATCGAGCAGGCGAAAAAGGACGCGACCGCTCAGGAAGAGTTCATAGACTATTTCAAGCAGAACGGCGTGCGCGTGGTGAACATGAGTTGGGGTGGTTCGCTGAGTTCCGTTGAACAGGCGCTCGAAGCGAACAATGCCGGTGGCACGCCTGAGGAGCGGAAGAAGCTTGCGCGAGAGATTTTCGAGATCGGCAAGGTCTCGCTCTTCGAGGCGATCAAGAATGCGCCGGATATTCTGTTCGTGACCTCCGCCGGAAACTCAAATAACGACAATGCATTCGAGGAGTTTATTCCGAGTTCCTTTGCGCTGCCGAATGTGCTGACGGTCGGAGCGGTGGATCAAGCCGGGGACGAAACCAGTTTCACGAGTTTTGGCAAAACCGACGTCTATGCCAACGGATTTGAGGTGGTAAGTTATGTGCCGGGCGGAGACCGCATGGCGTTGAACGGCACGTCCATGTCTTCCCCGCAAGTGACAGGGCTGGCCGGAAAGCTGCTCGCAAAGAGTCCGAAACTGAGCACGATCGAGCTTCGCGACTTGATCATCAAGGGTTGCGACGACAAGCAGGCGGGTGATCGCGTCGTCAAGCTGATCAATCCAAAGAAGTCGCTGGAATTGCTCGGCAACGGGAAGTCCTAAGCGGCAGACGTATCGAGAGACTCCGGTCCCGGCTCGGCAGGAGACAAGGGGGGATGTTGCCCGCTTAGTTTGTAGTTTGTCCGCCCCCCCCCGCAAGCAGGGGGAGATGCGCATTTTGGCGTCCACTCGCAATCGGAGGGAGTAATCGTTGTGAACATCGGGATTGTCTGCTATCCGACGCACGGCGGCTCGGGTGTGGTTGCGTCCGAATTGGGACTGGCGCTGGCCGCGCGCGGACACAATGTGCACTTCGTGTCAACAGCGAGGCCGTTTCGTTTGCCCGGATTTGTTCCGCGTGTGTTCTTCCACGAAGTTCCTGTAGTGCACTACTCGCTGTTCGAGCACACGCCGTACACACTGACGATTTCATCGACGCTCTATGAGGTCGCGGAAATTTACGGGCTCGACGTGATTCACGCGCACTATGCCGTCCCGCATGCGGTTGCCGCGTACATGTCCAAACTGATGGGCAAGGGCCACCCGCCCGTTGTGACGACGCTGCACGGCACGGACATCACTTTGGTGGGGTCTCATCCGGCCTATCTGCCGGTGGTCAAATTTGCCATCGATGAATCGGATGGCGTGACCGCGGTTTCGGAACATCTCGCCGATGCGACCCGGGAACGCATTGGCACGAAGCGGGACATCGAAGTGATCTATAACTTCGTCGATGGCGAAGTTTATAAACGAGAGTCGTGTACGGTGGAACGGCAGTTGTTTGCGCCGAACGGCGAACTGCTGATCATGCACATCTCGAATTTCCGGCCGGTGAAGCGGATCAACGACCTGATCGCAACATTCATAAGGGTGCGGAAGCGGGTACGATGCAGGCTGCTGCTTGTCGGCGATGGCCCGGAACGCGCGAGAGCGGAGCAGGAGGCACGAAAAGCGGGTGTATTGAACGACGTCGTGTTTCTTGGCAACCAGGTAGCTGTCAGTGAATTATTGGGTCTGGCAGATGTATACTTTCTGCCCTCTGAAAACGAGTCGTTCGGCCTTTCCGCGCTCGAGGCGATGGCTTGTGAAGTTCCGGTGGTGGCGACGAATATCGGCGGGATCCCTGAAGTGGTTATTGAGGGAGAGACGGGATTTCTTTGCGATTTGGGAGACACCGATGCTATGGCGGCGCGAATCTTGCGACTATTGGAGGATGAACCCCTGCGTTTGCGCATGGCGGCGGCGGCGCGACACCGCGCGGTCAGCGTCTTTCCGCAGGAGAAAATCGTTGGCCGGTACGAGGCGCTTTATCGCAGGTTGTCAGGCGTCTCGTAAGCGCGAATTTTCAGCATTCGAGTTTGGTTTCCGGCAGTCCCCACCCCGACAAGGTGGGGCTTTCATAACGAACTTACGACAGTTTCTCATACGGCAAAACTTGTTCGGGATATGGCCACATTTTATGTCATCGAAGTACGCGATCATCTGACGCGGTTCTACAATCTGCCGCCGATGTTGCCGGCTTGCAGTGAAGAAGAGGTGGAGTGGATTCGCGAGAGCGGCTATGACCTGTCGCGCGGGCAACAGGCGATGAAATGGGTGGTGGAGAACCGTCCGGACTATGAGCACGCGAATGCGTATCGCAGGTTTCTGATCAAGTGGCCATTGATTCTTGAAATCCGCCAGACGATTCTCGATCACAAGTATGAGGGCGCGCTCATTCGGCTCGACACGCTTGCGACGATTGATCCCGACGACCCTTCGGCGCACTACCATCTTGGAGTAGTGTTCCGCTACGTCTATCGGTTCAGCGACAGTGAATCCAGTTTGCGCAAGTGTCTTTCTCTGTATCCCGAGCTGGCGATTGCGCATCGCGCGCTGGGGTATACGCTCGCTTATTTGGATCGAAAACCGGAGGCGCTGGCCGAGCTTGAGCTGGCCCAACGGGAGTTACCCCAAGATCCCGATATTGCGCGAGCCATCGAAGAAATACGTAGCTCGTGAAATTTTAGCGAGTTTGATGCAGGCGGGTGACTCGGCGGGGTTTCCCGCCTTTTTCATTGCGCTTGCGTTTACAGAGAAAAAGCAGTAACTTATTGGTTAGTTTCCGACCACACTTTCCCCCAACACACGTACAATGAAACGCAAGGCAACAGCCCGCTGGCAAGGCGGCCTTAAGTCAGGCATGGGCACGATCTCGACCGAGAGCGGCGCACTGAAGGGGCAGCCGTACTCATTTTTCTTCCGATTCGCCGAAGAGCCCGGCACGAATCCGGAGGAGTTGATTGCGGCCGCTCACGCCGGCTGCTTCGCGATGGCGCTTTCCGGCGCACTCGAGAAGGCCGGGATGACGGCGGAGGTTCTGGAAGTCGGCGCTACCGTGACATTGGAGCCTGTGGATGGAGCGCCGACCGTGACCGCGTCACATCTCGATTTGCATGCGCGGATTCCCGGCGCCGATGCGGCAAAGTTCAAAGAGGTTGCCGAGGGTGCGAAGGCGTCCTGTCCGATCTCGCGCCTGTTGAAGGCGAATATTACGCTGGATGCGAAGTTGAACTGAGGAGGCCGTGGGCAGACCGAGAGATTCCGGATATTCTCGCGTCGAAGACTCGCGCGAAGTCCGGGATAACAGAGGCTGCGCGTCTCACAATTCAGCCGGGTGCACAAGGTAGTCCTCGAAACGGAGCGGATGACCGCGCGGAAATTTGTGCAAAGCGATTTGGACTCGCTTTGCAAAATTCTGTGCGATCCGGTCTGTATGACCTACTATCCGTCGGTGCTCGATCGGGAAGGCGCGCAGGTCTGGCTGGACCGTATTCTCATGCGATACGACAAATTCGGCTACGCATTTCTGGCCTGGCATTTGAAATCCACGGCGGAGTTTGTCGGGCAGTGCGGGCTACTGCCGCAAGAAGTCGAAGGCGCGCTTGAAATGGAAGTTGGTTATTTGTTCCTTCGTACGCATTGGCACCGGGGTTATGCCACAGAGGCCGCGCGCGCTTCGCGGGATTACGGCTTCACGCATTTCAATCCTCCGCATATCATCTCGCTGATTAATCCGGAAAATTCGGCTTCAATCCGGGTCGCGGAACGCAACGGCATGAGCTTCGACCGCATGGCCTATTGTTACGAATTCTGGCATGCGGTGTACAAGATCACGCGCGCGGAGTGGGAACAACTGTAACGCCGTACGGCATTCCGCGCGGCATAAACCGTATAAAAGGAATACAGCATGAAGGAATCCAAGAACATTCTCGAAACCAACCGACTCCTGTTGCGCGAACTCGGCAACAGCGATCTCGACGAATTGATGATAATTTTCACGAACGAACTCACGATGAAATCGATGCCGGGAATTCAAACCCGCGAACAAGGGGCGGAGTGGCTGGCGGAACAAAGAGCCCGCTATCAGACGGACGGCTGCGGCTACTGGGCTTGCGAGCTGCGGAAGACCGGCGATTTTGTCGGCTATGCGGGGTTGATCAAAGATCTCGTGAACGGACAGCCTGAGCTGCGATTTGATTACCAATTCATGCCATCGCATCGCTTCAGCGGTTTTGCCGGCGAAATCATGCGCGGCTGTCTCGCTTACGGATTCGAAAAATATAAAGTGCCGCAAATCGTCGCGCTCATCCGGCCCGACAACGAAGCATTTGCCGGAGTTGCGCAGCGTGTCGGCATGACCCTCGGCAAGCATACCACGCACCTCGAAGCACAGCACGGCATCTGGGGCATGAAGCGGGGCGGGTGACGGCGGGGGCAGCTTTCGGCCGAATAGAGGAGCGCACGAAGTGCAGCGCTACGCATCTTAATCTTCCTACTTTTCTTCGATGATCAATTCGAACATTTTCCGGGAGTATGACATCCGCGGTGTGGTCGAACAGGACCTGCCGTCGGATATAGTCGTGCAACTTGGTAAAGGCATTGGCACGTTCATTCGCCGCAAGGGCGCGAAACGCATCTCGCTTGGCCGCGACGGCCGATTGACGAGCGAGCGGATTCAGAGCGATCTGCGAGACGGATTGCTGTCAACGGGACTCGAGATCACGAATGTCGGCCAGTGTCCGACTCCGGTGCTGTATTTTTCAATTCAGCATCTCGGGATGGACGGCGGGATTCAGATTACCGGCTCGCACAATCCGGCGGAATTCAACGGCATCAAAATGACGCTGGGCAAGACCTCGATTTACGGCGAGATGATCCAGGAGATTCGCAGGCTGATTGATGCCGGTGATTTTGAGAAGGCAAGCGCGCCGGCGGTTCAAAAGTATGAGATTCTCGGTCCATACGTCGAGCATTTGTCGAAACACTTGAAGCTCGATCGCGCGGTGCGCATCGCGGTGGATTCTGGCAACGGAGTCGGTGGATTGGTTGCGCCGCAGATTCTCACCGCGATTGGAGCGACCGTCTACGATTTATTCAGCGAAGTCGACGGGAGATTTCCCAATCACCATCCCGACCCGACCGTCGAAAAAAATCTCGTGCACTTGAAGAAGCTCGTTGCCGAGAAAAATCTTGAAGTGGGAGTGGGTCTGGACGGCGATGCGGACCGGCTGGGTGCGATTGATCAGAACGGCAAAGTGATGTGGGGCGATCAATTGATGGTGCTGTTCGCGCGATCCATTCTGAAGAAACATCCCGGCGCGGCGATCATCGCCGACGTGAAATCCAGCGACAATTTCTTTGCCGACGTCGGCAAACACGGTGGCCGCGCGATTATGTGGAAGACGGGGCACGCGCTCATCAAGTCCAAACTATGGGAAGAGAAAGCGGTGCTGGCGGGTGAAATGAGCGGCCACTTTTTCTTCGCCGACAGATATTTCGGGTTCGACGACGGAATCTATTCGGCGGGAAGACTCGCCGAAATCGTCTCGCAACTGGACCGGCCGCTTTCGGAAGAGCTTGCCGACTTGCCGAAGACCTATTCCACACCTGAGATTCGCGTGGACTGTCCGGATGATGTGAAATTCGATCTCGTAGAGAAAGTCAAGCACGCGTTTAAGCAGCAGGGACTGGAGACATTTGATCTTGACGGCGTGCGCGTGCGCTTCAGCGACGGCTGGGGACTGGTGCGCGCCTCCAATACGCAGCCGACGCTCGTGATGCGCTTCGAGGCGAATAGTGAGCGCGGACTGAAGCACATTGACGGCGCGGTTCGCGACGTCTTAAGGAAGGAAGGCGGATTTGAGTTCGACGAGACGAGCGGCGGGCATTAAACAGGTGCGGGCTCCCCTCCGCCCCCCCCTACCCCCCCGCAAGCGGAGGGGGGACTTGTTCTTAGGCAGGCGAGGGTGAGGAGTTCCCGCTCATGATCTTAATCACCGGGGCGGCTGGATTTATCGGCAGTGCGCTCGTTGCCGACTTGAATCGCAAGGGCGTCAACGATCTGGTCTTGTGCGACTCGCCCGGTCAGGGAGAAAAATGGAAAAACCTCGCGGGACTCAAGTTTCGCGATCTGCTGACTCCCGAGCAGCTCTTGCAGGGAACGGTCGAAGGCAGCCACGCGGGGCTGCCGCTACAGCGAGTCAAAACGGTGGTGCACTTGGGCGCGTGCGCGGTGACCACCGAGACGAACATGGACTATTTGCTCGCGAACAACACACATTTTTCGCAGCGGCTGTGTTTGTGGGCGCTGGAACGTGACGCGCAATTTATCTATGCATCTTCGGCTGCGGTTTACGGCGATGGATCATTGGGGTTCTCCGATGATCCGCTGTTGACGCCGAAACTCAGGCCGCTGAATGCCTACGGATTCTCCAAGTGGTTGTTTGATATGTGGGTGATTGAGAACGGGCTCTATGATCGTGTGGCGGGGATGCGCTACTTTAATGTGTTTGGTCCGAATGAATATCATAAGGACGCGATGGCGAGCGTGATCTTCCGCGCCTTTCCGACTGCTCGGCTGGAAGGAAAGGTTCGATTGTTCGAGTCGCACAAGGCTGACGTTCCCCACGGAGAACAAAAGCGTGACTTCATTTATATTGACGAGGCACTCGCTGCGACGCATTTTCTGATGGAGCACCGCCGCGTGCACGGGATATTCAATGTCGGCACCGGGCAGGCTCACAGTTTCAACGAACTGGCAAAAGGGATATTCGACGGGCTCGGAGTGGCGGGGTTGATTGAGTATTTTGCCATGCCGGAGGAGATCCGCGACCGCTATCAGTATTTCACGGCGGCGGACATGTCCCGGCTGATATCCGCAGGGCTCACGCCGTTTCCGGATCGCTTCCGGGAGCATGTCGCGGCGTACGTGAGGGATTTTCTGTTGCCGGGCTACCGGAGGTGGCAGGACGGGCCGAGAGTCGAGGCTTGAAATGAAGATTCCGGCGGGGTTAGGGCACCCCGCTCGGCGGGGCGGAATGTGCCCGGTTCAGCTTGATAAGGGCCTGGGATTCCGTTCTTAACGCCGGGTCAGTAGGAATGGCCTCGCGGAGCCGAACAGGAACAGGCGCAGTTTTGCCCAGATACTGTTAATGCAGAACAAAGAGAGTTATTCACATTAGAGAAAGGACTTGCTTTCGGGGCGATTCGCCCTTAAATTAATCGCATCAGGTATACAAGC
>CAZGVT010000043.1:12518-14383 GCA_964529255.1 uncultured Alphaproteobacteria bacterium
AAGGAGTCACTGATGACGCTCCTTGAAGTTCTGAACAAGAAAGGGAAGCACGTTTTTACGGTGCGCCCGCGGGACACCGTGCTCGACGCCGTGCAGACGCTTGTAGCGCGCAATATCGGCGCCCTGGCTGTGGTTGACGATGCGGGACGGCTGGTTGGGATAATTTCCGAGCGTGATATTCTGCGCCTGCTCGTGCAGAGCCCGATCAATCTGGCGACTATGCGAGTGCAGGATCACATGACCAAAGTCGTGATTACGGCAACGCTGTCCAAATCAGTGGACGAATGCCTCAGTTTGATGAGCGACAGCCGGATTCGACATCTTCCGCTCGAGGAAAACGGAATCCTGCTCGGCATGATCTCACAAGGCGATCTCGTCAAATCCAGGCTGGATGAGACGGAGTTTGAGGCCAAGCAGCTCGCTGCGATGGTGACGGGGAAGTATCCCGGCTGATTCTCGCAATTGGGTCGTTGATTTCGAGCGCCGCTGCGCACAGCGGAGAAGTGCATCGGCGAAGAGAAACGCCGGACTTTCGTCCGGCGTTCCTGCTCCCGGTGACCGGGGGCACAAATCAATCATTGCTGAATCGAGAACCCAACCAAGTCCTCGGGAGCTACTCAATTTCGACGTTCCGGACGGGGCGCGAACGTAGATAGTGTGCTGAGGCCTCGGCAGTAAGGTCCTTTACCCGGCTCGGCGAGTGCTATGCTCTTACCCTTTGGCCTTGGCTCGCTTGATGAAATCTCGGATCTTCGCGTCCTGCGCGTCCATCGTCTTTTTCGGCCCGGCGGCTTTCACAAACCAGTTGCCGCCCGGTGTCTCAATCACCGATGCGATCATGCGGGAGTTTGGAACATCTTTCGCCGGCCCTGTCCCCATTCCCATGGAGCTGGCCAACTGAGTCCCAGTGACCTCCGTCGTGATGACTCGCATGGAGTTCACCATGGTCGTCTCGGTTTTTGCCACTTCGCTTCCCGGTTCACCGTTGGGGCCCGTAAACTGCCCATGCCAGCGCGCGATGTTCTGGCTCGTGCTGCCGCCGGTTCCCGGGAAATGGAAGATCACCACCTCAGCAATTCCGGTATCGCCGGGTGCAAGCTGAAGTCCGATCTGTCCCTGCCTCATGTTGGAACTTGGGGTCTGCTTGGTCCAGTCCGCCGGCAACGAGGCCATCATCGCATCGAGATCCAAACCATGGGCGCTCATCCCGGCGTGTGGATTCTGCGTGCCCTCCGGCATGGCGGTCCTGCCTGCCCCTTCAGAATTCTGTTTTTTGACTGGGCGCTCGGGGACGCAAGCGGTTACCAGCAGGCCGATCACGGCCAGACAGATTGTGACTTTTCGCATAGCCGCTAATCTACAAGAATCGGGGTAAATTGCAAGCGATAGGTCAGGAGGCGATAACGGGATCGTCCGGTACGGGGATTTGAAGATTGGTGAATTGAGAGGTTTGGACTGCGAATTCGTTCGGTGTCAGCGGGAAACGCAGAAAGACACGAATCCCGACCTTCTCGAATTCCTGCATCCGGCAACACCCTTCGGGTGGAGTGAGTTGGTCAACCGGCAGCTCTTCCCAATCGTTTTTCAGTCCTTCGGGTATCACAGATTCCGCGGGCGCGAAAATCACATTCGCGCGAAAATCGACTAACGCCTCGGCGAGCCGCATACACTCCGGAAGTCGAACGACTTCCTCCACCTCCGAGCAGGTGCGCAGCAACGACGCCTCCAGCGCATGCCCGGTGACGGAGGAGTTCTCCAGAATCAGGATTCGCAGATTCATCTTACGGCGCTCCCATGCGCTCAGGTAATATGACTGATCTGCGCTGTGAGAGCAGCGATGTCGGCCGGCAAGTGGTCTAATTCGG
>CAZGVT010000044.1:0-10452 GCA_964529255.1 uncultured Alphaproteobacteria bacterium
TGGGGGGAGAGTGGAACGACGGATTGCGCGGAAGATCCGCCACCCCCCTTTATCCCCCATAAGAATGGGGGGAGAGTGGAACGACGGATTGCGCGGTTGGCGGGAAATGCGTATATTGCCGGAGTGACCACCGCGCATCTTCTGTTAATCCTGTTATGCCTTGTCTGGGGGCTGACGTTCCCGCTGGTGCAGATTGCACTGGAGGACGCGTCGGCTTTCGTTTTTTTGTTGATGAGATTCGGGATTGCGGCGGTGCTGTTTCCGTTGCTGGTCTGGCCGCGCGCGCAGAAACTTAATCGGGAGACGCTGCGAAAAGGACTGTGGCTGGGCGTGCTGATGTTCCTCGGTTTTGCCTTGCAGACGTTTGGGCTCAGCATGACGAGTGCGGCACGGGCGGGATTTATTACCGGATTATTCGTGCCATTCACGCCGCTGTTCGCGTGGCTGCTGTTTCGCGAGCGGATTGTCCTGAGGTTGTGGCTGGCCGTGGGACTGGCCGTCGTTGGACTCACGATTATTTCCTGGCCGCGCGGGGGCGCGCTGAATCTGGGCGACGTGCTGGTTTTCTGTTGCGCGGTCAGTTTCGCGTTGCAGGTGGTGTTCGTGGATCGCTGGGTGAATCGCGGGAACGAAGTTCAGCTCACTTGGATGCAATTTCTGGTGATGCTGTTTCTTGCGGCGGTGTGCATTCCGTTCGAGACTCCGCGACTGGAGCTGACCGGCACTTTTGTCTGGATTCTAATTTACTGCGCGACGATCGGAACGGCGATTGCCATCTGGTGGCAGCTTCGCTATCAACCGATGATCTCTTCGACGGCGGCAGCGGTGATTTATGCGAGCGAGCCAATCTTTGCGACGCTGTGGTCGTGGATCATACAAGGTCATGTGCCGCCGCGCGTCACGATGATTGGCGCGGCCTTCATTCTCTCAGGGATGCTGCTGTCGGTGCCGGTGAAGAAATTTGTCGTGGAGCGGATCCGTCCCGCGAACGGATAATTAACGAAACTACAACGCAAAACTTAAAATGACAACACCCCCCCCTACCTCCCCGCAAGCGGAGGGCGATGAAAACTCCGACACACCCTGCACACGGAAGCGCAGGCGGCGCTGGCGATTCATCAGTGTGGTCCTGCCTATGCTGCTCATCACCGCAGTCAGCGAAACGGAACCGCGAAGAATTGTAGTGGAGCGGCCATTGCCCGCGGATTCCGTCAAAGAGCCGTTTCATTACGAGGCGGGCAACGACAGCACGCCGCCGCGACTGGTAATTGATGCGGGTGAGATGATCTATCAGATGCGAGTGGACTCGATCAATAAGGTCGCGGAAGAGAAGATCAAGAAGTTAATTGAGCGATTGGAGCGGCACTTCAACGATCCAAAGGTCGAGGAGGAAGTGGGGAATCTGATCGGAGAAGTTGTGATGGCCCAGCAGATGGCGATGCTGGATTTGCAGGTGGAGCGCGCGCTGAGTCTGCGCGATTCTCTGCTGATCAAGGGATTGGAAATGGGATTGCGCGAACTACTCGAAGAGTATCCGGGGATTCGCGAAGAGATCTTGCGGCAGCTTGACCGGCTGGAGCGGGAATTTCAGAGCAGTGCGCGGTGATTGCGGCGGGGTGTGTCGGGTCTTGGGTAATTCGGTCGGCTGCAAGCAGCCGACACGGCACTGAGACACGGCGCGGAGACACGGCGCTGAAAAATAAACAAAACGCCACCTGATGAAGGTGGCGTTTTGATTGCGTAGCGCGGCCGCGAGCCGCAAGGAAGTGACTCAGTCCAGCCGGTTGAGAAAATCTTTCACGATCGGCAGGAATACATGATCACGGAGCGACGGCAGCGGATGATTGGTATCGGCGAAAATCGCCAGTTGCCCGCGAGGAAGCGCATGATAGAGATCGACGGCCTCGTTCACCGGGACCAGTTCATCACGATCTCCGACCGAGACGATCACCGGGAATTTTGCATCTTCCAAATCCATCTCGGTAAGCCCATTGTCCGGAAGATTGACGATCATCTTGTTCAACCAGGGCATCATCTGATCGAGCTTTTCTGCGGAGTGCAGGGCGCGCCAGCGCTCGAGTCGCTCGGGCTTGTGCTCCTCCAGCCAGGGGATGTCCAGCTCGGCGGCCATATCCTCAGCTTCCTGTCCGGACCAATAGAATTTGGTGCCATGCATGATCAGACCGAGCACGCGGGTCGCATGTTTCAGGCCGTACTGCAAGCCGATATATCCACCCAGACTGAATCCGATGATTACCACCGGTTCGGACTTGGTGCCTTCGAGCAATTTGTCGATCTCCTCGACCATCACCCGCAGGGTGATGGATTTCGTCATCTCCGACTGACCATGACCGGGCAGGTCGGCGACGATGACTTGATAACCCATGGCGGCGATGGGTTCCATATAGCGAGCCCAGTCGGTTTCCGTGGTGCCGAGCAGGCCGGGAAGCAGAAGAACGGGAGGGCCGCTGCCGATGGATTTGTAGTGTAGCATGTGCGAAGAAAAACGTGAAACTTGAAAACTGAAACTTGAAACTGGGTCTGACTCAGAGGCCGTCGGAAACGTCGTCGAGAATGCGCAGCTCATCGGCGGACAGGCGCTTGCCGAGACTGCCGAGCGAATCATTAAGCTGCTCGACGGAGGTCGCGCCGATAATCGGAGCGGTCATGAAGGATTTGGAGTTCAGCCAGGCGAGCGCGACCTGAGTCATGGTCTCGCCGCGGAGCTTGGCGAGTTCGTCAACGCGGCGCAGCGTGCGAATGACTTTCGGCGTGAGCTTGTCCTGTGCCCGGCCGTTAATCGTGTGCCGGGCCGTCGCCGGGCCGGGTTTTCCGGGCTGGTATTTACCAGTGAGCAGTCCGCCTTCGAGCGGCGAATAGGGAATCACGCCAATGCCGTTTTCAACACAAAACGGTCCCACCTCGGCTTCGAAATCCTTCCGCCAGACGAGATTGTATTTGGGTTGCGTGAAAGCGAAACCGGGAAGTCCGCGCGATTTTGCAAAGTCGTTTGCGCGCGCATGGAGCCAGGCGGGAAAATTTGACACGCCGAGATATCGCACTTTGCCGGCCCGCACGAGTTCGCCCATCGCCTCGACCGTCTCCTCGATGGGGACGATCTCATCGGGCGAGTGGCACTGATAGATATCGATGTAATCGGTCTGCAGCCGCCGCAGAGATTCATCACAGGCACGCAAAATGTGAGCATGCGAAAGGCCTTCACCGTCCGTGCCTTCCCACATCCGACCGCGACACTTGGTCGCGAGAACGATCTGATCGCGCGGCTTGGACTTCATCCAGTTGCCGATGATTTGTTCGCTGACTCCGCCGGGATTTCCGGGCACCCAGTTACTGTAAATGTCGGCGGTGTCGAAGAAGTTGATGCCGGCCTCGAATGCGCGATCGAGAATTGCGTGGGATTCTCGCTCGTCATTCTGCCAACCCATGGTCATTGTGCCGAGACAAAACTCGGAGAGCGGAAGTTGCTCGCGAATGCTCAGTAGACGTTGCCTCTTCTGGGTGGATCGGTCGCGGGGCGAATCTCGGGCATAGGGTTGCCTTTGAAAACGGGCGATAGTTCGCGATTGATTTCGGTGGCTTCGGGATCCTCTTCGGGGTTCTCGATGATCGCCTCAACGGGGCACTCGGGGACGCAGGCTCCGCAGTCGATACAGAGGACAGGATCGATGACAGCGAAGGGCAAACCGTCGCGTTCACCCGGATATATGCAGTAGACCGGGCAAACTTGCATGCATGAGGCATATCGTTCGCCCAGGCACTTGTCAGTGATTACGAAGGTCATAGTCGGCAGGTCGGTGGACTCGGCCTCTTGTTAAGGCCAGATAAATCAACATCTTGACATGTGTCACATAAGAAAAAAGGGCTTACGCCCATCCATCAGTCGGGTAGAATATGGCGAAAATTCGACTGAGATGCAATAAGAATTTGCGCTTAACCGAGGCGGCGGATTGTGATTTGGTCCGGGAATGAGTAGATTTGAGCGTATCGGCGAGAGGCATGGCCGAAAAAATCCGCGGCCGAAATTGGCGGCGCGGTAAGATAATCCGCCGGTCATAAACTGCCGGACGCGCGGCAACTGGTTTCAATGCGTCCAGGATGCACAGTGGAAATGTGAGCAGACAAGGGAGGAGCGATTCGTGAAAACGTTGCGATGGTTACGACTTTTGATTGGCGTTATCGCGCTTCCGGTCTTCGCGAGCGCGGAGACGCGGGAAGCATCTATTGCCAAGATCAAAGGGGATCTGATTGCGCAATACGGATCCGTTGAGCAGAGTCCGCTTGCGACGGGAATTCTGTATGATCTTGTGTTGCCGCTGTCGGGAATAGAGTCTGTGAGCGGAGTCCCCGGTTCGGAGGCGGTCGAGCGTGCGCGCTGGCTGCAGATCGCGTTTGAGCTGCGCAAGGCCGCGCTGGTCGAAACCCCTCTGCCGGATCGCACGACTTTGCGCGAATTGGGCCGAGCGGGACAGATCGGCGGCTATGTACCGATTTCGATCTTGAATTTCCGATATCACCGATTTGCGGTGGACGAAGGATTCAGAGAGGACGCCGCCGGCCAGGTGACGCTCGATCGGGAGGCCATCGAGGAACAGCGGGTGTTTGCGGTGTCGCCATTGGTTGAAAAAAGTTACAACGGCGGAGCCGTGCGATTCCGTTTCGATGCGGATGCGCTGTACTTCACGAATGATGACCGACGCATCGAAAACCTGTTCGTGGATTTCGATGACGGACAAGGTTTCCGGAGCGTCATGCCTACCGGAGATGAATTCGTTTCGTATTCAGTGAAAGGCCCAAAGTCACTGCGTGTACGAGCGGAGTTCCAAGATGGCACATCCTTGCAGGCCGAAACGCGGTTTGATGCGGTGACGTTGGAAGCTCCGCCGCCGACTGCGACCTGGAATATCACCGCGCAGCAATCGTACAACGGGCAGTTCGCGACGGGCCAGGCCTATATTTATCTTGCGGACGGTCACACCGACGTGGTCAAACCGATGGTGGTCACGGATGGATTCGACATCGGCAATACGATGTTCTGGAATGAGCTTTACGAACTGCTCAATCAGCAAAACCTCATTGAGACCTTGCGCGGCCTGGGCTATGATGCCGTGGTGCTGAATTACACGGACGGCACGGGCTATTTGCAGGCCAATGCCTTTGTGGTGATGGCGTTGCTCGACACGCTTGAACAGGTGATCGCGCCGGAGCAGGATTATGTGCTGGTCGGGCCGAGTATGGGCGGACAGACAACGAAGTATGCGCTGTCGTGGCTGGAGACAAATGCGATTTCGCATCGCGTCCGGACGTGGATATCGTTTGACTCTCCGCATCGTGGCGCGAACATTCCGCTGGGGCTGCAATACTGGGTGAATTTCTTCGCGGAGGATTCGGAGGAAGCGGCGTTCCTGCGCGACGCGTTGAATTCACCGGCGGCGCGGCAGATGCTGGTCGTGCATTTCACGACTCCGCCGCAGGGATCGCCAACCAGTGATCCGCTGCGAGCGACGTTTCTTTCGGAGCTTGCCGCAGTGGGAAATTATCCGTCGCAGCCGCGGCTTGTTTCACTGATCAACGGCAGCGGAAACGCAACGGGGATAGGTTTCACTCCCGGAGCGCAGATCATTCGCTGGGAGTACAATAGTCTGCTCGTGGATATTCGCGGCAATGTGTGGGCGCTCCCCGGCGCGGGAAGTTTGCGAATTCTTGAAGGACTCGTGGACTTGATCTGGCCGCTGCCGGATCGCTCGCAGAATGTGACGGTCTCGGCGACGTGGCCATGGGATAATGCGCCGGGCGGGACGAGTAATTCGATGGAGCAGGCGGATCAAGTCGCGGCACCGTATGGCGACATCATTGCGCTGCATCCGAGTCATTGTTTCATTCCGACAATCAGCGCTCTGGATTTGAATGTCAGCGATCCGTTTTTCAATCCGTCCACGGCTCCCGATCTTTACAGTCTCACCCCGTTTGATTCGCTGTATTATCCGCTGGTGAATGAGGAGCACGTGGAAATTTCTCCGCAGAGCTTCTGGTGGATCATCGACGAAGTCGTGGATTCGCTGGCGGCGCCGACGGTGGTGATCGGCGTGGATAGTGTCGGCGCGCGTAAGCTGACATGGCACAGCATTCCCGTGGCGCGCAGTTATCGTATCTTTGAGACGGCGGTATGGGGTGATTGGCCGGAGACGTTTGTGGCCACAGCAGACACGACATGGATCGACGCGACTACGGGCGACGCGCAAAAATTCTATCAGGTTGTCGCAACGACGGCGATGCCGTAGGGGGAGATGGTTTGAGGGGATGAAATTGAAAGGGGCTGACTCATAAGTATCGAGTCGGCCCCTTCGCTCATTTGTGTCGTTAGCTAACCGTGGCGGAATCACTCATGTTGCTGCCGTGACACTCGCTGTCACTCAAGTTCGTGATTCTCCGATTCATTTCAAATCTCAACAAAAGAGGCCGCCCCAAACGAATGGGACAGCCTCTTTGTTTTAGCCTGAAAGCCAGACAAGCGGTTTTCGGGTTTATTATAGTGATTCCCGAAAGTAAGTTGTCATGTTTCGCCGAGCCGGGTTAGCGCGGCCTTGGCGAAGTTGCTGTTATCACTGCCCGCGCGTTACCCGGACGGAATCTGGATGCAACCGTACTCGTGAGAATGACTATATGATTGCCTTGCGCCATTTGCTTGAAACGCGACGTCTCTTTCAATTCCCGCCGTCTCCATAGATGAAGCCACAGCGAAGTCCTGGCTTGGCAGGACGTCTATCTATTTCCAACGTTGCATCTCGGCCGCGAATCAGAGAGCTTCCCGGCGTCACGAGTCCGGCATCGCCCTTCGAAATCAGTGCTCGCGTGCCGGCTTTTCAAGCCGGGCACTGCCCGCAGCCATGAATCGGGAAGCAACTTGCACATCCCGCGCCGTCCTCTCCGTGGTCGTGCAGGTGCGGCTCGGTGGGTCGGGGATACACGTTCGCTACTTTCTCTCTCGCAGCGGAGAGCAACGGGCCCAGGGCAGCATCGGCGAACAATGCAAGGGTGCAGTAGTAGCCGTCTCGTGTCGCCGCCACAAGCGAACCGGAAAATCTGTGGAACCAGCGATCCAGATGTTCGCGGATGAACTTGTCCTCTGCATCAATGCAGATGTCCATCCGGGCCACGTCATCGCAATGAAGAGCAAAGGCTTGCTTGAAGGCCAAAAAACTCAGAAACGACAACTCCACTGCGATGTGATCGGGCACCTCCCGCAGTTCGTTGTCCGCGTCGAAACCGAATGCACGGTAGAACCCCGCAATATCACCCAGCACAGCGCCCTTGTTTCCGGCCGCCTCTTGCAGGAAATCCGATTCGCAGCAACGCACATTCTTCTGGGCCCCGATGACCTGATGATAGAGTCCCTCGATATCGCCGTTGTGAGTCTGATCCACCAGCCGCAACGCTGCTTCGCGCAGCTCTTCATCCATCTCCGGAATCAGCCCCCGGATTTGGTCACTGTGTTTCGCCGAAGGCGGCATGAACGACAGGGCGAGGAATCTGTACAACGCAGCGCGGCGGAGCGGCTCGCTTAGAGTGCTCATAAATCGGGCCTTTCAGTTTGAAGCATCGCTCATGAGGAACGGAATCCAAGTGGTCCGCATCTTTCGTGCTCCGACGTTTTGAGCACTGCCGTCCCAGACCGCCAAGGCGAGAAACGTCCTGGCGTTTGGCTTCAGAGGCGATTCGGAATCCAATCGAGAGAGATCAAGCGAGAGCGTTACATACCAGCGACCGTCCCTCCACACTCCTTTGCCCTCCACCACACTTTCGCCCATCGCCGTGAGCGTGCCGAACCCCTCGGCAACATAGGCCTGTGCGGCGCCTGTACGATGCGCCACAGGATTGCCCGCATTCCAAGCCGGGGCGAACTGCTTCTCAAGCAAGTCGCGCGAAGATGAGTCCTTTGCCGCCTCCGGCGGATAGTAGTCAATGTAGGAATTCGGATAGAGAGTCTTTGTCAAATCGCCGCTCAGTTCGGCCTTGGTCTGCCAGAAGGCTTTCCACTGGTAGATTTGAACCTTGCCTCCTTCCTGACCCATATTGGCATCGGGGACCGTCGCACCCGATTGTGCCGGAAACTCTACGGCGACCGCATCGGAAAACATCGCGGGATAGGCAAGCGAATCGGCCGTCGAGTCCGGCCAATCGAACCGAAAAGTAAGTTCTTTGTCGTCGAACACGGCACGTACCTCCATGGACGGCACACCCGGTTCGCGCAGGCGTGGTTCGACCACATCCTGAACTTTCATCGGCGACGTGTAGACCGTGCTCTTATCCCACGCCGGATCGAGAGGATCACGGGAGGGCGATGGGCCGTCGCGAAAAGTAGCCAGCACTTGGCCGGCGGATTTCAGCGACTCCTTGCTTGGCCCGCAGCCGTTCAGCAACAGCGTTAGCGAGATCATTACGGAGAGCGCGGTTGATTTGCACATGACTCAGTCCCTTATGGCGTGTTGTGACGGACGACTTCTCGCGTGGCGTCGAACTGCGGGCGGATGTGGGTCGGCTCCACGATGGGTACGGCAACTGTTTCCGTTCCAGCGTCATCGTAGGCGTAGGCGTGATCGCCCTTGATGGCAAAGGCGGCGACGGTTTGTGGCGAGCATCCAAACAGGCCGAGCAGCCCGGCCAGCGTCTTGTCCGAGCGTGCCTGCATGTATGCGCGCACGGCTTCCGGCGCCTGCGGTCCAAAGAGCTGGATATTGAACTCATCCGGCGTATGAATGGGAGGAATGTAGTAAACATTCGGTTCGAGCCCGAATTGGGGATAGAGGGGCAGGGCGAGCTTTCTGACGTGCACGAGGTAGTCCATCGGATTGTCCGGATCGGCATTTTCCGGTGTGTTCAGCCAGCCTTGCATCCGGATCTTTCCGATGCAGTTCTCGAAGCACTGCGGTACCAATCCTTGCTCCACCTTGGGGAAACAGGCGATGCACTTCTCGGACGTCCCGGTGGAAGGATTGAAAAACGTCTTCTTGTACGGGCAGGCGCGCACGCACTCCTGATAGCCGTGGCAGCGACTCTGATCGATCAGAACAATCCCGTCCTCGGGGCGTTTGTAAATGGCGCCGCGCGGACAGCTCGCGAGACAGGCTGGATATGTGCAGTGGTTGCAAATGCGGGCGAGATAGAACATCCAAGTGGCATGGGGAGGGAGGAAATAATGCCCCTTGTTCACTGTGCCGAAAGCGTCGTCTTCTCCGAGGTTCGGGTTGGAGTAATCCTGCTCCTGTGGACGATAGGCGAGCACGCGTTCTCCCGGAGGCGCCGCTTCAAAAATCGTCTGACCCTCGTAGCGCCCGTTTCGCCAGTTCTGCGGGCCCAGCATTTCCAGCAGCTTCAGGTCCCAGGCCGTCGGATAGAAGCCGTAAGGCTTGGTTTCGACGTTGTTCCAAAACATGTATTCCTGTCCGCGACCACTGGTCCACGTCGTCTTGCAGGCAAGCGTGCAAGTTTGACACGCGATGCACTTGTTCACGTCAAATACGGCCGCGAACTGTCGCTTGGGACGGCTGCCTGCGTACCAATAGCTCATTTCGCGCCCCAACTGCCAATTATAAACTCGCGCCACTGAAATCAGCTCCTTTCGCTCTGGTATTCACCGCGCAGGAAGCGGAGAAACTCTTCGTTCTCATAGGACGGCCTTAAGCCCATTGCCGCCGGCCGCCACAGGCCCTCACCATTCATCCCGCCATCTTCGGCTTTCGAAATCCGTATGATGGATTCGCGCGGCGCACCGGTTGCGCAATGCACATCCGCAAGAAAGCCCTCGCCGATAGACTGCCCGAACATGTCCTTGCGGGTCAGCGTGTCCGTTAAAAGAGTCGGCTTGAGCCAGGCGCGGGTCCCGCTCTGATGACTTCCGTAACGGAACATGGATTGATAATTCGTGTCGGGATTCTTCGCCAACCCGTCCGCGCGCGACTCATGCCCTTTCACGGAACCGGGCGTGGAGCCGTACATGTTGTACCACATGCGGGTGACTCCGCGCGGCGTTCCCGGGTAGTAACGCGCGCGACACTTCAGGCGCGAGACTTTGTAGTGAGGGTCCTCTTTCCGCCAGCCGCGATAAGGGCGATCGGAAGGATCGGAGTCAATCCAAATGTAATCCCCGTCTTCAACTCCAAGTTCCTTCGCGTCGTACGGATTGATGTCCAGGAACCCTTCGTTCACAAAGGGTGTGCGTTTGTCGTGACGGTGCAAGTCTCCGAATGGACCGAACCAAACCGCAAGGAACTCCAGGTCCACCGGAGTCGTGTGCGCGCCATGACGGTACTTTGGAGTATGAAAAATGAACTTGTAGCCATCCTTCGCCAATGGGTGCTGAGTCTTGGAAACTTCCGCCCACGGTTTGACGACGTTGCGCATCATCCACCCCCTCCGGCCGGACCGGGCGCGGGA
>CAZGVT010000044.1:10462-14331 GCA_964529255.1 uncultured Alphaproteobacteria bacterium
ACGTTGCGCATCTGTCGCATCTCGGTGGAGTAGTCGTCATCGGCGATACCGCATTTGTCCGGACCGTCCGGAGTGATGGCCATGTGTGGCGACGCGACGATTACATTGGGCTCGTAGAATGTCGAATCAATCGGTTCGCGGAAAACCGGCAGCATTTCCCCGCTGGCCGCAAATTCCGGCTCATCCCTGTAGAACTCCAGTCTTCCGCTCCGAGTGTGAAATGGAATGGAATCGTGAATCTGTTCCCAGCCTGACGTACGCGGGGTCGTTCGAGACATCATGTAGGCCGGAATCCCCTCCTTCGCCTTTGCTTCAAGATCAAGGAACCGGTATCCCATGGTGTTCGAGCTGGCGGCAAGCACCCGTTGGAGATAGACATCAAAGCGCCCTTCATTGACAAACTTCCACATGTCCTCAAACCTGGAGTCGCCCGTGAGTTTCGCCAGATGTTTGCTGACCAAAGCCGCAATCTCCGCATCGCCTCTGGTATCAAATGTCCGCGGAATCGGTGTGCGCGGAAATACCGTCAGAAACGGATTTGTCACCGAAGCGCACATGTCCGGAACTTTGAACTCAAACCACGCGTCTGCCGCGAACACGACATCCGCCCATTCACAGCTCGCCGTCCACCACCAGTCGGAAAGTACGATGCATTCGATTCCCGGGAGCGTGTTGTGCGTCACATCGTAATGCCATTTTGCATTGCCCAGAATCGAATTGGAGTTCGAAAGCCACATCGTCTTCGTGGGAGTCGGCATGTGCGATTTGCCGGTGAAACTGCGTGTCTTGGTCCGGAGCGGCCGATCCCCGTAGTTATAGAAGTGCGCCGACTCATACTTTCCCAGAGACTTGGGGCGGGCGGGCTTCTGCGGATCCAACTCAATGTCAAACGGATTCTCGATGATGAATTGCGGATAACCGTTAAACAGTGCGGTTCGATAGTTCCCCGCGTAACTTCCCACGTTGCCGCCGGTCCCGCCGATGTTGGCGGTCAGAGAAGCAAGCAGAAATACTGCTCGATCCTTCAAATCGTTGTTAAAGAATTGATTCGGTCCCATGCCGAGCGCAAACAAGACCTTGCCCGGGTTCGCAGCGATCTCCCGTGCAACTTCAACGATCGCCTCGCGCGGCGCCCACGTGATTTCGGATGTCGCCTCGGGAGTGAAGTTGTCCATCACGTACTGCTTGACCAACGCAAAGACCGGCGTCACCTCCACGGATTTTCCATCAGCCAGCGTCACGGAGAACTTTCCCTCCAGCGCCGGTTTGATTCCCTTCTTATCGAAGACGTCTCCCACGTCATCGCGTGACACGACGACGGCCTTGCCCCTGCCGGAATCCCACACCATGAAGTCGCCCCACTTTTCGCGCAAGGCCTGCGGCACGATCTGCCCGCGCTGCCTGGCAGGCGGTGGCGTCGGCGTGCCTTGTTCAAGCACCGTTGTACCGGACAGCGGAGCGGATTGGTAACTGGCATCAAGATCGGCGGGACTCAGAATCTTCATGGTGTCCAGCCGCACCAGCAACGGCAGGTCCGTATGACGTTCAACAAACCTGCGATCATAAAGGCCTTCCTTCAGAATGACCTGTGATAATCCCAGCGCCAGGGCCGGAGTTGTGCCGGGCCTGACGACGACGACGGCGTCGCCCTTGTTTGCGGTAGACTGGTATTCACAAGCGATGACCACTACCTTGGTTCCCTTGAGACGCGCCTCGGTCAGCCAGTGCGCGTCGGGCATCTTGGTCGAAATCCAGTTCATGCCCCAACAGACAACCATGGCGGCGTTTTCCACCGTGTAGAGATCAAACTCGCTGGTTTGCTGGCCCGTTACCATGGGGTGCCCCGGCGGCAGGTCTGTATGCCATGAGTAGCTGTCCCAGTGCCGCGCACCAAGTGCCTTGTCCACGCCGACGCCGCGGATTTTTGCGTCCAACAACGCCAGAGAATTGGAGAGTCGTGCCACTCCGAATACGCGTGCGCCGAGCAGCGGCATCCCGCCGCGGAACTTCATAACCTGCGTACCGGCTTCGTGCATGGTCTCGACCATGTCATGATCATATCCCTGCGCCTGTAGACGCGCTGCGCCCTCGTGTCCGCTGTACGATTCCGCGATATTGATCCACGTGCCGGCAACAAGTGCGGCAGCCTCATCCCAGGACATGCTCAGCCATGTGTCGCGACCACGATTGAAATACTCGACCGGGGGCTTTCCCGTATGCGGGTCACGGGGGTAACCTTTCTCGGCCCACTCCTTGAATCCCTTTCGGACCATGGGGCCGCGCACCCGGCGATCGCCATAGAACCGCCGTGTTAACGCCAGACCTTTCTGACAACAGCGGGGATCCCAACGATGCGAGGCCCTGTTGCCATAAACATCCTCCGCTTTGCCGTAACCATAAGACGGGCCGATGCGGACCACCACACCGTTTTTCACATAAGCGCGAAGCAGGCAATTGTGTGTGTCGTTGGGGGCGCACAGGAATACGAACGAGCTGTCATAAGCCCAGAGATCGCGGTACGTGCGTTCCCAATCCCGATCCGGGTACACTTCGAGCGGATTCGTGACTTTCACGGCATTCAACCCGAAGGCACCGACGGCCTGAGCGACAAACGCGCCGAATCCCAAACCGGCGGCCTGTTTCAAGAATTTTCGCCGTGAAATGTCTTCTATCTCTTCGCTCTTCGACTCTTCCATACTCATTTCGCGGAGCCTCCGTTCGTATTGTGAGCTATTTCTGTTCCCAGACCGCGCAAATATGCCGTCACGTCCAGAATGTCCTGCGGCCCGATTTGACCGAACACGACACTGGCGCTGCCGAAATGCTGCATTGACGTCCCCGCCCGCCCCCGCACAACGGTCGCTTGAATGAACCCGTCGGTTGTCGAGGCGAGGAACGCCGGACTCCCGATCGCGGGTGCGGTGTTCCCGCCACCTGTTTCGCCGTGGCAGCCCGAACAGACACGTGCAAACGTCTGCTCGCCGCGAGCCGGATCTCCCGCCGACATCTTCCATCCGTCTCGCCTCGCCGGTACCAGAGGCAGACCCTGGACATAGGCGATCACGGACTTCAATTCTTCGGCTGAAAAATACGAGTACCCGCCCATCGCGCTTCCGCGCACTCCGCGTGCGATCGCCTCATACGCGCGCTGAACGTCGCCCGCAATCCGATTGTCGGAAGATGCCAGCGGAGTTCCCAATGCGGTCCCTTCTCCTCGTGCGCCGTGGCAGAGCGCACACTCTCGCCGGTAAGTTGTTTCTCCCAGACCTGGCTTGGCGCGAGCCGCTTGGACGTCTGCCAAGGTCGGGGCCTGCGGCTCAAGCGAGCGAAGAAATGCAACGACCGAGTCAATTTCCGCTGGACGCAAGCCGTCCGCTTTTTTACCCCAACTCGGCATTCCCCGGCCGGGTCTGCCTTCATGAATTGTCTTCCGCAGTTGCTCGTCCGATACCAATGTCAGGAAGTCCCCGTTCCCAATGGCCGGAAAGGTCGCAGCCCGATTCCCGTAGCTTCTCCCTTCACCTCTTCTGCCATGACATCCCGAACAGAATGCGCCGAAAAGAGACTGACCATCCGTTGCAAACGACCGACCGGTGCTGTCTACGTAAGTGGCGCGAATCCGGTCTTTCGTCCAATATTCGCGCGGAAGGTCGCGCAGGCGTTTTGATAGCGCGAAAAGTGTGAGCAGATCCACGTCCTCGTCGTTGAACTCCTGCTTCGGCATTGTACTGCCGGCAACGACCCCCGGTGGATCGATGAAATGTTGCTTCAACCAGCTTGCAGGAGTTGTCAGGGTATCCAGAAACAGTCCGGAATGCGCAAAGTCTCCCAGAGGTTTCAAACCCACACCCGTGAGATCCGCGCCCTCT
>CAZGVT010000045.1:0-14100 GCA_964529255.1 uncultured Alphaproteobacteria bacterium
CGCCAGACGCAGCGCGGCTTCAGCGTCGGCCAGGCGCGAACCGCATACTCCGACCAGACGCGGTGATTCTCGTCGACGATCACAGGATGTGCGATGTGATAGCGCTGACATGCCGTGCGGATATTCTGCGCGTCACTCTCGTTATCGAATTTCGCGGAGTGCACGCCGACAACGACTACAGGTTCGCTTGCGTATTTCTGTTCAATAAATTCCAGATCCGGTAGCACGTGCATGCAGTTGATGCAGCAATACGTCCAGAAATCGAGCACGACGACCCGTCCCTTCAACTCCTTCTTGATGAACAAGGGACGGTCCGTGTTGACCCACGAAAAGTCGGATGGAAACTCCGGTGCGTGATCCCGGTCTTTCGGAAGTTGAAGAGTCGGCATGGAGGTATCTGATGGTGAGGATTCGGTAGTGCTCGCAGGCTGAGAGAAGGGAAACTGGTTTGCTCGACTCCGTCCTCGTGTGTTACATGCGGCAATTGCCAGCACTGTGATGACAGTGGTCCATACGAGCGCGACGATTTTCCTTCGATGGAACATGGATGTGAGTTTACTTCGAGATCGCGAGAAAGTTCTGTTGTGCTGCATATACGCGAGCGCGCTCGAAAAAGTTTCATACTAGCTTCGATCCCAACAAGTAGTTCATGGATATCAACCGTTTACGCTCGACCTCAAAGCTCGATTACTGTGCATCTGATAGAGTCGGTTGCCAATGAGTCGTGCCGTCGTAAGCCGTTTGAATCGACCGATCTCAGCCGAGTTTTCGCTGCCCGGAGACAAGTCCATTTCTCATCGCCGCGCGTTGTTATCGCTCTTTCTCAACGAGACAATTCGGCTCGAAAACTACAGCACCGGTGAAGACTGTCTCACCACTCTTTCGTGTTTGAAAAGTCTCGGTAAAGAGGTGTCCAGAACGAACGCAAGAGTCACAATCTCGGGCGAG
The DNA here is from genome assembly GCA_964529255.1 of uncultured Alphaproteobacteria bacterium. Taxonomy (GTDB): domain Bacteria; phylum Electryoneota; class RPQS01; order RPQS01; family RPQS01; genus CAZVXJ01. The sequence goes on from CAZGVT010000045.1 coordinate 949, forward strand.
GCGGACGCAATCGAGGCTGTGCTTGACTGCGGGAACTCAGGCACGACTTCGCGATTGCTTATGGGAGTTCTCGCCGGATTGCCCGGTTCCTGGAGACTAACCGGTGACGAGTCGCTATCTCGCCGCCCCATGCAGCGTGTGGCGACGCCGCTGCAATTGATGGGAGGCGAACTATACCTGAGCGACGGAAAACTGCCCGCCGTGATCGAGGGGCGTCCACTGCATGGTGTGAAATACGAGTCTCCGGTGGCAAGCGCTCAAGTCAAGTCAGCGATTCTCCTCGCAGCTCTAAGTGCAAAAGGTGTCACGGCTTTCAAGGAACCTTTGAATACACGTGATCATACCGAGCGACTTCTCAATCTGAGCGTCGACGGCGAAGGCTGGCTACGGCTCGATCCCGAATCGATTCACATTCATGAGGAGCAACTTAGCGGCGAAATCCCGGGTGATCCGTCTACTGCAACTTTCTGGTGCGTTGCCTGTCTCTGCGTGCCCGGATCGACAGTCGTCTTAAACAAGACGCTGTCAAATCCTCGTCGAATCGCGCACTATGCAGCACTGTCTCAGGCGGGTGCGAATGTGAAGTTCGATCCGCTCGGCCAAATGTGCGGTGAGCCGGTCGGGCGTCTCACCGCGGAGCATGGCCCCTTCGCTCCACTTACCGTCGGGAAAGCAGCGGCAGCGGAGATGATCGACGAGATTCCTGCGCTGGCCGTATTGGCGACTCAATTGGAAGGAACAAGCCGGTTTGTAGGACTGAGCGAGCTGCGAGTGAAAGAGTCGGATCGACTGCGGCTGATTGCGGATGGATTGACTGCCATGGGTGCGCAGGTAACGGTCGACGCCGACAACTTGGCTGTATCGGGGCCTTGTAGGTTGCAGGGTGCAACCATTGAAACGGCGCGCGATCATCGCATCGCAATGGCCTTCGCGATCGCGGGACTGTTGGCAACGGGCGAGACAGTTATCGAGCACGCCGAGTGCGTTGCCGTATCCTATCCTGACTTTTGGAGCGAGTTCAGTCGGGTCGCGCCGGAGTGTGTCGTACACCGTGACTAAAAGGACATTTCGATTCGGGCTGCTCGGTCACAACATCAGCTACAGCTTGTCACCCGCAATGTTCGCATGGGCTTTTGAGAATACAGAAGTCTCCGGAACTTATGAGCTGATTGACAAGCCACCCGGCGAAGTTGCCGAATTTCTTAGGCGCGATGCAGTCAACTGGGATGGGCTGAACGTCACTGTGCCGCACAAGTCCATTGCCTATCAAGCTTGCGAGAGTTACTCGCTGCGCGCGCAAGCCTGCCAAGCGGCGAATGTGCTGTCATTCCGCGACGGAAAACTGCATGGCGACAATACCGATGCCGACGGTTTTCTGCTTGCACTGGATCGTGCGGCCGCAGGAAGAGTATTCAACAACGCCGTTGTGATTGGCGCAGGCGGAGCGGCGCGAGCGGTCATTGGCGCCCTGTTGTCAAGTCAGCGGTCGCATTCTGTCTCCGTGGCATTAAGAAATACGAATTCTGATGCCGCACTGATCTGTCAACGTAAGTTCCCTGATGCGGTCTATGTTTCGATTGACCAAGCCGCCGGCGAACTTTCTCGATCTGACCTCGTTGTCCAGGCCAGCCCGCTGGGATCCGTTTCAAGTCCGGGCTGTCCGATTCCAAGAACTGCTGAGTTCATGAGCGACTCCGTGGTTGTGGACTTGATCTACAATCCTGAAAAGACGGAGCTCCTTCGACTTGCTGAACGGCGCAGTGCGAAGATTCAAAACGGCTTGACGATGCTGATTGCTCAGGCGGGACTTGCGTTTGACCTCTGGACAGGAATGAGGTTTCCGTTTGATGTCGCGTTTGAGGAACTACCAAACTATCTGAAGAATTCATGATCAGATTTCTTACCGCGGGTGAGAGCCACGGCAGATGCCTGGCCGGTATCCTCGAAGGCATGCCGTCCAATTTGCCGATCTGTGAAGATGAAATCGCGATCGACTTGCGCCGTCGACAAGCCGGCTATGGCCGGGGAGATCGTATGAAGATCGAGCAGGACCGCGCGCAAATACTTACCGGCGTGCGTTACGGATTAACTCTCGGTTCTCCGATCACGCTCATGATCGAGAATAAGGACTGGCCGAACTGGGTCTCACGGCTTCGAGCGGATGAACCCTCCCCCGGCGAGCGAACTCCTCCGTTGACGAGTCCGCGACCAGGCCATGCGGATTTTGCCGGATCCGTCAAATATCACCATGCCGACATTCGAAATGTAATCGAGCGCTCCTCTGCGCGCGAAACAACCATGCGCGTCGCTCTGGCTGGCGTCTGTCGAAAGTTCTTTAGCGAGCTTGGAATTTCCGTTGCAAGTCATGTTGTGAAGATCGGTGGCGTGTCTGCGCAAGACTTGGCGGGAGACCTGACGCCCGATCAAATCAATGCGCTTGCGGATCTATCGCCCGTACGCTGTCTGGATACTGAGGCAGCGGGGAAGATGATTGGCATCATCGACGAAGCAAAGAGTCGCGGCGATACAGTTGGCGGAGTTTTCGAGGTCGTGGTCACAGGACTTCCCGTCGGACTGGGCAGCTATGTTCACTATGACCGCCGACTGGACGGTATTCTTGCTCTTGCGATGATGTCGATTCATGCGATGAAGTCCGTGGGATTTGGAATGGCTGAAGTCGTCGCCGACAAATTCGGCAGCGAAGTTCACGACCGCCTGTTCACTGATGCAAAGCAGGGAGTAAGGCGTCAAACCAACAATGCCGGCGGCACGGAAGGTGGAATGAGCAATGGTGAGTCGCTGCGGATTCGCGTGGCCATGAAACCGCTATCTACTCTCGGACAACCGCTGGAGTCGGTCGATCTTGCGACGGGTGAGCCTGTTACGGCGTTGCGTGAGCGAAGTGACGTTTGCGCTGTGCCGGCGGCAGGAATTGTCGGCGAAGCGATGGCCTTGCTCGCGCTGATGAATCCGTTCCTCGAAAAGTATGGCGGCGACCACATGGACGAAATCCGTACACGCGTTGCCGTCGAGCAGAAGTCACCGTGGGAGTGATTTTTCTGACCGGCATGACGGGGAGCGGAAAGTCAACCGTCGCACGCGAGCTTGCAATGGCCCTCGAATTTGAGTGTGTCGACCTTGACCGTGAGATCGAACAATCTTTTGGAACGACCATCACAGACATCTTTGAGCGTGTGGGAGAGACCGGTTTTCGGGTTGCCGAGTCCGAATCGCTGCTGAATGCGAGCCATAGTGAGGCGGCGGTGATTGCGCTCGGAGCCGGGGCTTTGACACGTGCATCCAATCTAAGCCTTGTACTCGAGCGGGGCCTGCTCGTCTACTTGCGAGCGCCGCTCAAATTGTTGGTTGAGCGAACAAGTCAGGCGCACGACCGTCCGCTTTTGGCCGGAATCAAGACGAGTGAAGCGCTTGCGCTTCGACTGAGTGAGATGCTCGAAAGTCGTCGCAGCGCTTACGAGCGCGCCGCGGTGATCGTCGACGTCGAAGGGAAAAGTGTCGGTCAGATTGTCGACGAGATCCTTCGCCGGGTTGCGGCATGAGTTCCGACAGAATCCACACCGTAATCGGCGAACGCCGAATCCCGGTTTGTTTGCATCCCGAAGGTGTTGAATGGTCCGTTGAAGAGATAACCGAAATTCTCGGGTCCAGACGTCCGCGAATTGTCGTCATCAGCGATGAAACGGTCGCCCTCCTGTATGCCGGGCGACTGATGACCGCGCTTGCAGAACACGGGTTTCAATCGCAGCTCATCACAATCGTGCCTGGGGAGGAACACAAAAATCTGCAGGCCGCATCGCGCGTGCTCGACATGCTCATCGAGTCACGACTTTCGCGGGATGATCTGATTCTTGGGTTGGGCGGCGGAGTGACCACGGACATCGCAGGATTTGTGGCTGCAGTCTATTTGCGTGGTATTGACTGGGTTGCAGTGCCGACTTCTCTGTTGGCTATTGTTGATGCCGCCATCGGTGGAAAGACCGGTGTCGATCATCCGTTGGCCAAGAATGCGATCGGCGCGTTCCACCAACCACTGGCCGTGCTTGCGCCTGCCGCTGTTCTCGATACGCTTCCGGAGCGGGAGTGGCTGTCGGGTTCTGCAGAGGTTCTAAAGGCTGCTCTTCTGACCGGAGGTGAACTTTGGGAACTTTTTCGCAAGCACGGCGTTCACCTCGCGAGGTGGGATAAGGCGGCGCAACTGCGGGCAATTGCGCTCGCGTGTTCGACAAAGGCGGAAGTCGTCTCGCGAGATGAAAAAGAGAGTGGCCCGCGAAGGCTGCTGAATCTCGGACACACTTTCGGTCACGCGATTGAATCCGCCTCCGGCTATCGAGTGTACCGCCACGGGGAGGCCATTCTGCTCGGTCTGCGTGCAATGATCCGGTTGTCGAGCGGGGCGGGATTTCTCAATCCCGAAGTAGTTCAGATCATCGACAACTTGCTTTCCACCGCACCAATGCCGCGTGCTGAATTGGAGCCGGCTGCGCTGCTTGACGCAATCTCGCGTGACAAGAAAGTGAAGGATCAGAAGATAAACTGGGTCTTGCTGCGGGAAGTGGGAGATCCGCTGATTACGAATGATGTGGATGCAGATCTTGTGCGAGAGGTCGCGCAATGGATATGTGACGAAGCGCGCAGCGGCAGTTCGGCAACATGGGTTATCCCGCGTCCGAGAATTCTCGTACTGAATGGACCAAACCTCAATCTACTTGGTACGCGTGAACCCTCTATCTACGGCAGCGCATCCTACGATGATCTGGAAATCACAGTCAATGATGCCTGCACGTCGAATGATTGCGAGAGTCTGATTCGCCAGTCAAATCACGAAGGCGAATTAGTGTCCATCATTCAGCAGGCGCGGCATTGGGCAAACGCGATCATCATCAATCCCGGCGCGTATACTCACACATCGGTTGCAATTCGCGATGCCTTGGCTGCCGTCTCGCTTCCAACGGTGGAAGTACATCTTTCCGATCCGGACTCTCGCGAGCCATTCCGACACGGCTCGTTGATTCGTGACTTGTGCATTGCCACGATCAATGGCAAGGGAGTCGACGGCTATCGTGAAGCTGTGATCCATATTTCTAACCACATCAAGACACAATGTCGAACCCGACAGGACCGTTAACATGAGTCATTCTAAAGTACATTCAGTGGTGATCATCGGATCGGGACCGGCAGGTCTCACTGCGGCAATTTACGCCGGACGGGCAAACCTATCGCCCGTGGTCGTTGACGGACTTCAACCCGGTGGACAGTTGATGATCACAAGCGACGTTGAAAACTATCCCGGTTTTCCCGATGGCATTGCGGGTCCGGAACTGATGGAACTGTTTCGCAAGCAAGCGGCGCGTTTCTCCACGATCTATATCGAGGACGAATGCACCGGTGTCGATGTGTCCGCTCGCCCCTTCAAAGTCCTGCTCTCAAGCAGTGAGCCGATTCTGGCGAAATCCGTCATCATTGCATCCGGTGCCTCAGCCAAGTGGCTGGGAATTCCGTCCGAACAAAAGCTGATGGGCCGCGGTGTCTCGGCGTGCGCCACGTGTGACGGATTCTTTTTCCGTGAAAAAGTCGTTGCCGTCGTCGGCGGCGGTGACACAGCACTCGAAGAAGCCACTTACCTTACGCGCCACGCGTCTAAAGTCTATCTGGTACACCGCAGAGAAGAATTTCGCGCGTCAAAGATCATGCAGCAACGCGCGCTTTCCCATCCAAAGATCGAGCCGGTGCTCAATGCCGTGGTAGAAGAAGTCCTCGATGACGGACTGGGCATGAAGGTTACCGGAGCGAGGCTCAAAAATGTCAAAACGGGCGAAGTGTTCCAGATTGCCTGCGATGGATTCTTCGTCGCCATCGGACACGAACCCAACACGAAAATCGTTCGCGACATTTTGAAGACTGACGGCAATGGCTATCTGCTGCATCAGCCCAACACTTCTTATACGGACATTCCCGGCGTATTTGTCGCCGGTGACGTGCACGATCATCGATATCGCCAGGCTGTCACGGCGGCAGGGGCGGGTTGCATGGCGGCGATTGACGCTGAACGATGGCTGGAGGAGCAAGAGCACGCTGTTCCCGAGGCAAAGATCGAACTTGTCTCCGGAATGTGAAGCTGCGATCGAATTCGATTCGTGTGTGGCTGACTTTAGCGACTGCAGGCTGCGCCTGTCTATGCAGTTTTGCGATCGCCGCTGAGCCAGCGGATTGGTGGTCATTGCAGGCTCTTGATTCCGTGTCGCTCAACGATTCGTCCAGGTGCAGCGACGAGGCCCACGGCAAGATTGTCTTTGGCGTCTTGCGTGCCGCTACTCTGCGTGAGCTGACGGAAGACTCGAGTTTGCGCCAAGTCGATCATCAGTGGAATCGCGCGCGATATCGAGCAGTGAATCGCATTTTGGGCAATGTTGCAGTCCGTAACTACTGGCTGCGTGAAGTTGCGCGCGATGTAATTGACAATTTCGGCACCTCCAATGCTTCTGATCTTCTCGGGGCGATTGACGCAAGTTGCACCGATACGGCATTTTCGAACGAGATACTTGTTGCCGCCGCCGAAGATTCCGCTACCCGCGTGGGAGTTGAATCTCGTGTTTTCAAGTCCGTCGGTCCGGTCTCACTCAAGGCTTTTGTTTTTCGACCCGAGGAGTTAAATACAGACGAAAAGCGGCCGGCGATTGTCCTTTTCCACGGAGGTAGCTGGTATCAGGGCAAAGCCGACTGGATGTTCGGCAGTTGCCGTCATTATGCAAAGCTTGGTCTCGTCGCCTTTTCGATGGAGTACCGTCTCTTCGATCGTCACGGAACGACTCCGTTGGAGTGCGTCTCGGATGCGAAGTCGGCAATTCGCTGGGTGCGTGAACATGCGACGGAATTCGGCATCGATACTTCGCGAATTGTCGCCGGTGGTTTTTCTGCGGGTGGACACCTTGCGGCGTGCTGTGCCACACTTGCCGCCCTTGACGAGTCAAGTGAGAATAATGCCGTCAGCTCAGTACCGAATGCGCTGTTGCTGTCTTCGGCGTGTTACAATCCCACATTAGACCCGTGGTTCGTCAAGCAAGTCAGCGGGCGAATGCCGGCAGACCTCTGCTCGCCGCTGCATACAGTGCGGAGAGGAGTTCCACACACGCTTATCCTGCACGGAACACGAGATAGCATGTGTCCCTTTTGGACTGCCAAAGCTTTCAGCGACTCCATGAAGTCACATGGAAACTCGTGTTCAATGCTCGAATTAGTCGGCGCGAATCACTTCTTCATCTTTGACCCGGAGTATAGGGCCACGGCCAATGCAGAAGCAGATAAATTCCTTAAAGAGATTGGCTTCCTGAATCACCGATAATCAGGCTGACGGCAGCCAAATAGAGATTTTTCTTATAGTGATTTCCGAAAGTAAGTTGTTATGTTTCGCCGAGCCGGGTTAGCGCGGCCTTAACGAAGTTGCTGTTATCACTGCCCGCGCGTTACCCGGCCGGAATCTGGATGCATCCGTACTTTTGAGAATGACTATAGGCTTGTGACTTTCACAAGCCTTTCGTATATTCGGGATTCAGACTATCGGATAGCTCCGCTCCTCATAACTTATTAATAAACAAGAGTTTCTGCCCAATCAACCCTTCTGAATTTGATGTTGTGGTCCTCGGTGGAGGACCCGGTGGCTATGTGGCCGCCATTCGAGCTGCGCAGCTCGGACTGAGTGCATGCGTCGCTGACGAACAGCCTCTTGGCGGAATCTGCGTCAACTGGGGTTGTATACCTTCCAAGGCTCTGCTCAAGACCGCCGAACTCTACTCGGAGATCAAGGATCATGTGGCGGATTTCGGTATAAACGTCGATCTGCAAGGTCTCGATTGGAGTCGCGTGATCAAACGTTCGCGTGACGTCTCGCACAAAAACTCCTCGGGTGTCGAATTCCTCGTTAAGAAACTGGGGATTCGCCGTCTTACCGGGAGGTTTCGCGTCGCGGAAGACCGCTCCGTGGAGCTGTACGATCCGGGTAATCCACAGAGCGTGATCGATAGAGTGCGTGGAACTCATCTGGTGATAGCGACCGGAAGTGAGAATCGTAATGTCCCCGGGGTGGAAGTCGATCGCCGGCGAATTGTCACCTACAGAGAGGCAATGAATCTTCCTGAGCAGCCGCGAGAACTCATCGTGATCGGCGGCGGTGCGATTGGAATCGAGTTTGCCTACTTTTATGCCGCACTCGGAACCAAAGTCTCCGTCATCGAGATGCTGCCGCAAATTCTTCCGATTGAAGATCACGAGGCCAGTGTCACGCTGGCGCGCAGCCTGAAAAAGCTGGGAATCGCGATCCACACGTCAACGAAAGTCGAGTCCGTCGTGCGCGACGTGGATCGAGTAACCGTTCGTGCAACCGGCGAATCGGGTCCGCTGGAAATCACGGGCGATATTTGTCTCGTTGCCGTCGGATTTCGCGCCAATCTTGAAAACTGGGGATTCGAGACTTTCGGTGTTGAGTTGGAGCGCGGATTCATCAAGGTGGACGATTACTATCGCACAAACGTCGCAAACGTGTACGCGATCGGCGACGTCATCGGTCCGCCGCAACTTGCCCACGTTGCGTCTCATGAAGGCGAGGTGTGCGTCGAAAAGATCGCCGGAAAAGCACCGCAACCCATCGATTACACTTGCGTGCCCTCGTGCACGTACTGCCAGCCGCAGGTTGCGAGCGTCGGTTTCACTGAGCAGAAATTAAAAGAGTCGGGCCGGGCATACAAGGTCGGTAAGTTCCCGTTTTCCGCCTCCGGCAAGGCCAATGCGGTCGGACATACCGACGGATTCGTTAAGCTGCTCTTCGACGAAACCGATGACTCCCTGCTGGGTGCGCACATTGTCGGCAGCGATGCCACCGAATTGATTGCGGAACTCTGTTTGGCGCGCTCACTCAAAGCAACGGCGTCCGATATTGCCGAACTCATGCACGCTCATCCAACCATGAGTGAAGCCGTCATGGAAGCCGCCGCCGCGGCCCACGGCCAGGCGATACACTATCTGGGCCGCGCCTGATCAAATAAAGCGGGTTCATTTCATGAAGAAAACACTTGTTACTTTCATTACGTGCTCCGTCCTTGCGAATTCCAGTTTGTTTGCACAGGACAAGGAGCCCGTGAAACCGGTGGATGTTTCCGCCGCGCCTCCTCGCACCATGACCCTCTATGAACAGGGATGGGAAGAGGGTGCGAAGGCCGGCGATCGTCATTCCGGTAAGATTGGCTGGTTCTTTGCAGGATTCGGAAATCTCCCGCTGTTGTGGCTGCCGTGGACCGTTGAACCTCGGCAGCCGGCCCAACCCAACATTCAAGCGGAAGCGGAATTCAACAGTGGTTTCAAGAACGGGCATCGCGCAGGATGGAAGGACTCACACAAGACGTTCTACATCGCGGGCATGATTGTCTCGTCCGCCGCTGCCGGTGCAGTCATCGCCGCAAGCGCCGATTGACCGGACAATCATTAACCGCGAGCGTCGTGTGCCTGCTGCTGCTCGCTGCGAGTTGTTCAAAGCAGCCGAGCCAAAAGCCGGCTGCGTCGGCCGACACGCTTACTACGGAATCGAAGCTCATGCCGCGCCGTCGCGATCAAGTCTACGACGATCGGTTTTTGATCCGGCAGGCCAATCGCGCAGATTTTGTCCGGGAACGTATTCAAGAACTGTTGGCTGCCTCGCCCTCGGACACCGCTGAAATCCGCCGCTGGCTGCTGAAGCGCAAAGCGGAGCTCTCGGGCACCAGACGAGACCTGTACGACACAGACAGGCTTACTCCGGCCGAGAAAGATTCACTGGCCGCACCGCTCGATTCCGAGGCGATCGAGATCGCGGAAGACCTGCTCGATTTCGATCTTCAAAAATAGACTCTAATCAATCTCATGGATAGCGGCTAGGAGTGCAAGCTTGCCGAGCCGGTTTAAGGACTTCGTTGCTTGAGTCTCCGGCGCTCTATCCGTCCGCAACCCCGCCGGAATCTACGCGCTGCGGAATTTCTCTCTTCCTCCGTAATTCATTCAGACAAGACAACGCTAACGTATGGCAAAGAACATCACCCCGCGCGCTAAAGATTACAATCAGTGGTACGTCGACATTGTGCGCGAGGCCAAGCTGGCTGATTATGCTCCGGTGAAAGGCTGCATGGTCATCCGTCCCAACGGATACGCGATCTGGGAGTCCATTCAGCAAAACCTCGACCGCATGTTCAAGGACACCGGTCATGTGAACGCCTACTTCCCGATGCTCATCCCGCAATCGTTCCTGGAGAAGGAAGCGGAGCACGTTGACGGATTCGCTCTTGAGTGCGCCGTCGTTACTCATTCCGGACTCGAAAGGGTGGAGGGCGAGAATCGGCTTCGTCCGAAGGGCAAACTCGAGGAAGGTTACATCCTGAGACCGACCTCGGAGACCGTGATCTGGGCGATGTACAAGAACTGGATCCAAAGCTATCGCGATTTGCCGCTGCTTTATAATCAGTGGGCCAATGTGTTCCGCTGGGAGATGCGTACGAGACTGTTTTTGCGTACGGCGGAGTTCTTGTGGCAGGAAGGCCACACCGCTCACGCGACAGAGAATGAGGCAGAGGAAGAGGCGCAGAAAATGTTGCACGTCTACAAGACTTTCGCCGAAGATTACATGGCGACACCCGTGCTGCATGGATTGAAGAGTGAAGGTCAGAAATTCCCCGGCGCCGTCCGTACGTATTGCATCGAGGCGATGATGCAGGACCTTCGGGCGCTTCAAGCCGGGACGTCACACTTCCTCGGCCAGAATTTTGCCAAGGCATTTGATGTCACGTTTCAAAATGAGAAAAACGAGCTTGAGTTCGTCTGGGCAACGTCGTGGGGCGTCTCCACCCGGCTGATCGGCGCCGTCATCATGTCTCATTCCGATGACGACGGCATCGTGATTCCACCAAAGCTCGCTCAGGTGCCGGTTTGTATCATTCCCATCACGAGAAAAGACGAGGACCGGGCGAAAATTCTGGAAGTTGTCACCCGGATTGCAGATTCCCTGCGGGCGCGCGGCATCCGGTCGTTTGTGGACAGCCGCGACAATGTCACCCCCGGATTCAAATTCGCGGAAGCCGAGTTGTATGGCTACCCCGTGCGGCTTGAACTGGGCCCGCGGGACCTTGAGAACCGCCAGGCGATTGCCACGCTCAGGCATTCACGCGAAAAAGTGAATCTGCCGCTCGACCGAGTGGCGGAGGAATGCAGCTCATTGCTCGACAAAATTCAGCGCGAGATGTATGCACGCGCGCTCGATAGACTACGGACTCACACAAGCAATGTCGAGTCTTATACGGAGTTCAAGGATTTTGTCGCCGCCGACGGCGGTTTCGCGCTGGTCCATTGGGCCGGTACTACAGAGGATGAGAAGCGCGTACAGGAAGAAACCAAGGCTACGTTGCGCGTCATTCCCATGGACGGAGAGAAAGAAACTGGGAAGTGCATGCTGACAGGAAAGCCATCCGCTCAGCGTGTCGTGTTTGCCAAAGCATACTGAAAGGGCGAAATTCAGGAACCCGTTGCACTGAGGAGGAGTTATGTTGAAACCGTGGTTTGTCGCTTGTATCTGCCTGGCTCTTGCGGCAGTAGCATTGGCGGAGGACGAAGAATCGAATGGCTCAACGCGATTTGGTTTGTCCTGGGGATTCACCCGCACCTACTGGAGTTCGAACATTAATGATGAAGGCTATGCGAGAGCCGGCAGCGGAGCCATGCGAATTGGCATCCGCCGCGTGCAATCATCGCGCGAACGCATGGAAATTGTGCCTCACGCGGAATATCTGTGGGCCGGCAGCACGGTCACAACACTGATCTGTGATACGTGCTACGGTATGACGATCACCGAGCGATCCTACTTCCGCGAACTCGATCTCGGTTTCGATGTGCATTACTATCCGTGGCAGGCTTGCCGGAATTTCTATGTTGGCGCGGGACCGCTCGTTCGCTGGGGGAGTGCCGGAATCCGCGAACTCAGGGAAACCCGGCCGGGTGAAGTCATGAAGGCCGCCTGGTTCGGGATCAATCTCAAACTTGGTTTGAGCACCACGGATCGTAACGGCATGTCCGCATTCTGCGAACCTGTCATTACGTGGAGTCCCGATGCGGCTGACCGCTGGCAAAGAGTCTATCCTCCGGACAATCTGAGCCTGCAAATGGGATTGATGTGGAAGTGACCGCGGCTCAATCTGTCGAAATTGAGGATCGTTCAACCAACGGACTGGTCCTCGTTAACACGGGTGACGGCAAAGGCAAAACAACCGCCGCGCTGGGTACAGTGTTACGGGCGGTTGGCTACGGACATCGCTGCCTGATCATTCAGTTTATCAAAGGCAGTTGGAGCTACGGCGAATTGAAGTCCATCAAGCGACTCGAACCCGAGGTCGAGTTTCATCGCATGGGGAAGGGCTTTGTCGGCATCATCGACGACAATTTGCCGCGCGAAGATCACATCCGGGCCGCGCAGGAGGCGCTGCGGTTTGCTCGCGAACGGCTTGCATCCGGCGACTATCAACTTGTCTTGCTCGATGAGATCTTTGTGGCCGTCAAGCTGGAACTCATCAGCACGGCCGACGTGGTCTCGCTGGTGAAACTGCGGCCTCCCGAAACTTCATTGATTCTGACGGGTCGGGGAGCTCCGCAGGAGATCATCGACCTTGCCGATACCGTTACCGAAATGCGCGAGATCAAACACGCGTACCAAAAAGGAATCCTCGCGCAACGGGGAGTGGACTACTAAGAACGTGTCTCAAGAGAACGAATCACCCAAGAAAAAATCGCCTTCAGGTCCCGGCGGACGCCGCCTGAACTTTTCCGTTTGGTATCTGGTCGTCGTGTTGTTGGCCTTGCTGATTGCCCAGGCGTTCCTCGGTGGTCAGGGATACGTCAGCATTCCGTACTCGCAATTCCGCCGCCTGCTTGCGGAGACTCAGGTCGAGCGCGTCATCGTCACTCCGGAAAAAATTCGCGGTGACATGAAGTGGGACTCCGCCGGCACGATCGTCACACGACGGTTCGAGACACAACGCGTCGAGGACGATGCGTTGGTCAAAGATCTTATGGAGCGCGGCATCCAGTTTGAAGGCCGGCAGGAATCGGACTGGTGGAAGACGTTTTTCT
>CAZGVT010000046.1:0-11849 GCA_964529255.1 uncultured Alphaproteobacteria bacterium
AGCTGGGTTCAGAACGTCGTGAGACAGTTCGGTCCCTATCCGCCGTGGGCGTAGGTCTTTTGAGGGGAGCTGTACTTAGTACGAGAGGACCGGTATGGACGAACCTCTGGTGTACCAGTTGTCATGCCAATGGCACCGCTGGGTAGCTATGTTCGGAAGGGATAAACGCTGAAGGCATCTAAGTGTGAAGCCGACCCCAAGATGAGAAGACCCTGAAGGCCCCTTGAAGATGACAAGGTTGATAGGTCACAGATGCAAGTGCAGTAATGCATTCAGTCGAGTGATACTAATCGGCCGTTCGGCTTGATCGATTTTTTTTCCATCGTTTCAAGCGGCAAGTCGTCCCAATGTGCTCCGCAGATTTCCGTGCAGGTCCTTGGACCCCACGGAGCTATTCGCCATCCTTGTTTCAGAGCTTACCCTCCACCGGTTCGACGGTGGACAGACTTCCGGATTGTCCTGTGAAATTGCGGCTGTGTTGCGCTTCACCGCCAAACTTTAGTTTTTGAGCGATTGTTTGTTGCGCCCGGCCGCTAATGATGTTGGCGGGACTTTGCCGTCCCGCCTTAGTGAAATAGAGACCGTTCGGTGTCGCCGGCGGTTTCAAAGGTTTTCCGCTGACCTTGGAGCGGGGGCCACACCTGTTCCCATTCCGAACACAGTAGTTAAGCCCCGCATCGCCGATGGTAGTCGGTGCGCAAGTGCCCGCGAGAGTAGGACGTTGGCGGGAATTTTCGATGAAAGCCCTTGACCTTGTTGGTCAGGGGCTTTATCTTTTTGTTGTGATCAAGTCTATGCACGTCGAACCTCACACACATTTGAATGTAAAAGCACTGGGCACAGTGGTGGCGCTTGGCCTCGCCGCTCGCGTGGCGGTTTCCGTCGTGTTCGGCGAAAACTCGCAGCCTTACTACGAGTACATGACAATCGCCCAGAACCTGCTGGATGGCAAGGGTTACTCCTTTGACGAGTGGGGACGAGCACCGCTTCAGCCTTCCTCCTTTTTGCCGCCCATGTATGTTTATTGGTGTGCACTATTCATGGGGCTCTTTCCCGGTCAATACTTGTGGATGTATTTGGCCCAGGCTTTTGTTCAGGCGAGTGGCTGCATCCCCGCCTATCTCATCGGAAAGAAGCTTTTTTCTCAGCATGCGGGGATCGGCTTTGCAGTCGCCTTTGCGTTCTACCCGGAGTTCGTCTTTACGCATTCCCGCCCAGTAAGTGAGTTCATGTATCTCGTATCGTCATTGTGGATGGTCGCCTTGTATCTTGAGATACGGGATTACTGGGATCGCCGGAAATCAGTCGTGCGGGAGTCCATTGTGCTCGGACTTTTGACCGGTGTATCGATACTCACCAAGGAAGGTGCGTTGATCCTTGCCGTGTCGATAGGCGTCGCAGTACTGTGGAAGTGCCGTCCACGACTTCGCGCAATACGCCGGGTTTTGATTCCCTATAGCTTGGCGGCAGCGGCCGTTTTGTCGCCATGGATTATTCGCAATTATGTTGTTCAGAGCGAATTCATCCCCGTACGAACCGGCTATGGCTTGACTTTCTGGCTGGCGAATCATCATGGAGCCACGGGAACGGACAAGACAATGTCAGGCGAATATGTACTCGCGAAAATGGACTCGACTTATCTTGCGCGTATCAATGACGAACTTCCAGACGACGTACAGGATCGAGACCGCTACTATAAACAGGAGGGACGCCGGTTCATCAGCGATTATCCTGCCGAGTATGTCTCCCTTTGCCTCAAACGCCTTCTCTATTTCGTCTGGTTCGATCCGACGCATCCGATTGCGAAGAATTTGGTTTATCGCGCAAGTTATGTGCTCTTGTTGCTGCTCGCAATTCCGGGTATGATCTGGGCCTGGCGAAATCGCAAGTTTGATCCGGCGATTGCGCTGGCGATGCTGGGTTATCTCGCGCTTTATGTGCCGGTGATCGTCCTGCCCCGCTATCGCATCATCTCGGTTCTCTTTCTCGTGATGTTCGCCGGTGTGACACTCGCTAATCTGTGGCATCGCATCCGCCCCCGGAAGGCTTGATGAGTAGACTCGGTTTGTCGAAACCCTGGCCGGTGCTGGGGGTCATCATGGTGGTCGGGCTGGTTGCGCGTATTGTCATTTCGATTCGACACGGCGACAATGACGTCTCCTACTACGAATACATGACGATCGCACAGAATCTGCTCGACGGCAACGGCTATTCATTTGACGAGTGGGGCCGCGCCCCGCTTCAGCCAACATCGTTTCTGCCGCCGCTGTATGTTTACTGGTGCGCGCTGTTCATGGCCTTTCTCGACGGCCACTATCTCTGGATGTACATCGCGCAGGCGGTGGTGGCTGTATCCGGTTGCATCCCGGCGTGGCTCATCGGCAGAAAACTCTTCTCCGAGACGGCGGGGATTGGCTGCGCGCTTGCGTACTCGCTTTACCCGGAATTCGTGTTCACGCATTCTCGCGCAGTTTCCGAATTTCTCTATCTGGTCTCTGCGCTGTGGATTCTGTACCTCTATTTCGAGATCAAGGACCGTTTGAAGTCGAGGTTGAGATGGCTGAGCTTGGCGACGGTCCTCGGCGTGATTTCGGGCGTGGCTGTGCTGATCAAGGAGAGCGCATCGGTCCTCGTGCTTGCCGCCCTGCTCGGATTGAGCATCACGTCAAACAAGCTGTATCAGGCGACCGGGTTTTCTGTTCTTAGGTTTCGGTTTTCTGCATTCAAGCCCGTCGTACTGATCGCCGGCGTTGCACTGCTCGTGCTGAGCCCGTGGATGATCCGCAATCTTCTTGTGCAAGGCGAGTTCATTCCGCTGCGCACGGGCTACGGTGTGACTTTCTGGCTGGCCAATCATCCCGGCAGCTCAGGGACGGCATACACGGAAGACGGAATCCCGATTCTTCCTATGATGGACTCGACCTACCTTGCGCAAATTGGCGCCGCACTTCCGGCCGATGAGCAGGATCGCGATCGAGTTTACCGCTACGAAGGAAAAAGATTCGTCAGCGAACACACAGGTGATTATCTTCTACTGTGTTTACGCAGACTGGGCTACTTTCTTTGGTTTGATGAAACACACCCCATTGCGCGCCGTGTAGAGTATCGCATCAGTTTCATTGCGCTCATAATTCTTGCGGTACCCGGTATCATCTGGGCGGCCCGTCGCCGACTCATGGACGGTGTGTTCGTCTGGGCGACGCTGGGGTACGTGGCCATGTACGTCCCGGTCATAGTGCTTCCCCGTTACCGAATAATCCCAGTGCTGTTCCTGGTGCTTTTCGCCGGGTTGGCGCTCAGCCTGGTTTGGACCCGAACAAGATCGTATATACAGCATTATAAATAGTTTAATTCGGTGGGTATTTTCCACAAAAGATGCCTCGTGGGTCTTGACCTCTTCGAAAAGATTGTTTATATTTGATTAGCTCGCTGGTCTGACGCTGGAAACTTGCACGACCCGAGAAACGTAGAAGTTGCGAGATGTGCGATCGATGCGCAATAAACCAGAATCCTCAAGAATCCGTTTAACAACGGGAAGGAGACACACCATGCGGAGAACACTCACAGTAGCGCTCATGCTGGCCTGCATCTGTAGCATCGCCCTTGCCGGCGACGACTACAAGACTTCGGCGACGCCCACGAAGACACCGGCAGCGGCTGAAATGAAGATGAATGCCATGCCGATGAACAACGTCATGATGATGACGGCTGACGGCAAGCGGATGGCCATGTGCGGCTGCGGCAAGGAATTCGAAGTGACCGACAAGTCGATGGTAATGAAGGGCAGTCCGGCCATGTACTGCTGTTCGCCGGAATGTCACGAACACGCCATGAAGATGTCCAAGGAAGAGATGGAAAAGGGTATGGCGGAATGGAGCACGAAGTTCATGGCGGTGGAGATGCCCTCGAACATGAAGATGGCGGGCGAGAAGAAGATGGCGACGTGCGGTTGCGGCACCGAGTTCGAGGTGACCGACAAGTCACCAATGATCTGGGAGAACGGCGTGAAGATGTATTGCTGCACCGACAAGTGCCACGAGATGATGCTCGGCATGAGCGAAGCGGACCGCATGAGTGCGGAGATGAAGCTGCTCAAGCCGATGGTCAAAGAGACGAAGGAAGCGTCGAAGAACTAAGCCTGAAACAAAAGCACCCGCGGGACTCTCGTGGGTGATTGCTCTTTTTAGCGGACGGCCTTTGGCGTCGTCCGCTTTGTTTTGCTTGCGTTCCTGAGGCGGAATCTGTAAATTAGATAAGTTCCACCTCGATCCCGCGATGTTTGTTCAGGTCGAGGAGCCGCGGCTGAATCGCGGCCCCTTTGCGGTCCCAGAGCATCAAGACTTCCGGGCGCGAGAAGTGCTCGCCGGTACTCCGCCTGACTACCCCCCGCCAGCCGTTGGCGAACTTGCTGTCGCCGACTTTGATCATCACGACGGAACCGACCGGATAGACATTGATCAGTTCCAATGCACGTGAAACGATAGAGCGGTTGTAAAGCGATCCGGCTCCCCGCACCAGGCACTCCATCGCGGCGGCGGGAGTCATCGCCTCCACCTGCAGGTCGCCGTTGATGAGATTGTCGAAAGTATTGGCCACAGCGACGATTTCGGCGAGCCGAAAAATGTAACCGGCACGCGGCTTCTGCGACTTGATTGGGACCTCGTTGTCGGAAACCAGCTTATGCGGGTAGCCCCGGCCGTCGGGCTGCTCGTGGTGCTGACGGATGACCACCTGCTCAACTTGTGAATTGCTGGTGGTTTTGGAGATGATGACGGCGCCGGCGTCGGGGTGCACGCGGAGTTTCTTCTCTTCATCGAAGTCGAGCTGCTTGAGCGGCTTATTGACAAGATCGGGGAAGATCTGCTTGCCGACATCGTGCAGCATCGCGGCGGTGCCGAGTGCGGTCAGGTCGTCTTGATTCAGTTTGAACGCGCGTCCGATCATGATTGAGAGCAGCGTGACATTCATCGCGTGCTCATAGCTGCGGTTCAGATATCGCTTGACGAGCGGCGCTTCAAATGTCTCGGTATTCGCAGTGAAAACGTCTTCAATCGTTGAGCTGATGACTTCCCGGAAGCGATCCAGACTGATGCAGTTGGCATAGCGGTTGTCATACTGCAACAAGGTTGAAACATCCTGACCCGCCGCTTGACTCATGTCTCCGATATTCATCAGGTCGTCAAAGGTTCTTTTGAGCAGCTTATGGGTCTTGCGGCGGGTGACATCGCTCAGCAAGTCATCGGGCTGAATATCTTCGGTGCCTGATTCCTCGACGTACAAGTCCTGCACTTCCAGAATGACCAGCCGGGAGATCATCTTCAAGTCCAGCATCAAGCCCGCAGCGGCGATGAGCTCCAGTTGCTCATCGCATACGTCGCGCGCGATCTTCATCCCGGGTCTGAGATCTTCTACTTTACAGAGTCGCATGGGGGTCGGTTGGTCATGTCAGTAGGTCGCAAACTGCAAAGATGGGGCCGGGCGTGTGCCGCGCTGATGTTCCTGCTCTTAGCGGAACACGCCTACTGCGATTGTCATGGCAAGCTGGTCGGGTCGGTTCGAAGCGTCGCAGGCGCACCGCAAGTTGGCGCACGGATAGAGTTTGAGGATTTGCACTTAGGACGGGTCGCCGACAGGAATGGCGAATTTTCCATCTTGGCCGTACCTTGCGGCTGGCACCGCGTGCGAGTGAGCCAGATCGATTATTCAACGATGATTTTCGATAGTGTACTGGTCGACACTGGACTGACGACCGTACTGGATATCCTGATGGTAAGGCCATCCGATCCGCCTCATTTACAGCAAATAGTCGTATCGACACCAGTCCGACCGCTTGGAGTTGAAGGTAGTCGCGTTCGCGAAGCAGCCGAAGCTCGGGGCTTAGACTCAATGCGCATGGAATGGAAGCGAGTTGGAAGATGGGACTATTTGAATTGGGGAGACACGCTGATTATACCAAGCTCCGGGATTGACAGCGGGCTGGTCGGTCGAGGGAGTTCCATGATGCATTATGCTCGCGCTCAGCAGACGGCAATCTCCGGACGCGAAAACCGAATCGACGCGCGGGGAAAACAGGCAATCAGCAGGGTGCAGTCGCTCGGCTTTCTACCGCTCGGCTCGCTGTCAACGCCGCAGATTGCCGATCAGCGCCTGCAGTCGAAATCACCGGTCGTAAATGAGACGGATCGAAAGTTCCTGCGAGAGTATCACAGCGTGATGATCGAGCGGCTGACCCGGAGGTCATACGATGGTGGCGAAGTGCCGGAAGTTGAACGGCCAACCAGATGGTCATCTCTTCGACGCAGATTCTGGTATGGCTCCAGCACACTGGGTTGGCTTTATCGAGACGCGAGCAATTTCGTGGGCATTGGCTTGCCGAGCAAGAGGCTCTCGGTTTCTCTCAACCCCGTCTACGGCTATGAAGTGATTTCCACAGATGATCATCGTGGGACGATTGCGAGATTTACGGGTGGGATGCGCATCGAGGGCGGTTACGCGCAAAAAATCCGTTTCCTGATGGATTTCCGCGATCACACCGAGTCGGGAAACGGGCCATACAATTCCCGCGACTCTCTCTATGAGGATCGCTGGCCCGCGGTGGATCTGAAAGGAAACTCGTCTACAAGCTACGACATCTCGGAATCGTTCGTTCAGTGGTATGGCAGAGATCTCTCTTTGGCCGCTGGGCGGGGAAGATTCTACTGGGGACCGGCACAATTCGGCAGCTTATTCTTGAACTCCAAAATGCCGCCGTTCGATTATGTGCGATTCGACGGCGTGTTTGAGTCGAAGCAGACAGACGCGGCGGTCTACTACACGTTCCTGCACGGATTCCTGCAGTCGGCCCTTCCGGCGGACACGCTGTACGATTCGCTCTACGGCCGGCCGCGCTATCTGAATCGGGAAAAGTATCTGAGCATGCAGCGGCTCGAAATCCGTCCGCGTGGCAACTTCCTGGTGGCGATGAATCAGGGCGTGGTCTACGGGGATCGCGGAGTGCAATTGGGTTATGTCGTACCGCTCAATTTTCTATATAGCGTTCAACATGCCAACGACGACAAAGATAATTTTGTGTTGGGATTTGACGGAACGTGGAGGCCGGTGCGGGGGCTGAAGTTATACTCCGAACTGTTCTTTGACGATATTATTGTCAGCGAGCTGTTCAAGGCGTCTCGTACGAACAAGTCAGCTCATACTCTGGGGCTTCAGGGGATCGTGCCGCGACCGATTTGGCGTAACTTCGATCTGAAAGCGGAATATACGAAGATCCGCCCGTTTGTCTATTCACACGTGTTCTCGACGAACACTTTCACTCACTGGTATTCGCCGATAGGATATTCGTTGGAGCCGAACAGCGAATACCTGACGGCGGAATTGCGCTGGATTTGGTACCCGCTGTATGTCACGGGGCACGTCTCCCGCCAAAATCACGGGGCGAATCCCGGGGGCGAGAATGTCGGAGGGGACATATACCTGCCCAGTCCCGATGACGGAAAGGTTCCGGCGCCGTTTCTTGCGGGTGAGTTTGAGCACACGGACAGAATTGGACTGCGAATCGAATGGGAGGCCTTGGAAAATCTCTGGCTTCGTGGTGACATAACGCACATCACCGAAAGCCGCCGCGAAGACCGTCTGGAGTCTCGCGTTAGTTTCGGCTGGAATCTCTGATTTGGACGGTCCAGTCACAACATTGATTGCCGGGCCGTCTCCCGATCTTGTGGAGTTCGCCAAGGAGTTAGGAAAACGCAAGGAACGAATTGCGCTGCTTTCGCGGAATCCCAAACGGCTGGAGAGCTTCCGGCATCGACTGGAGAGCGCGGATATTCCGTGTGAGTCACTAACTGCGGATGTGACGGAATCCTCATCCGTGGTTACCGCGTTTAAGAAGTTGGCGGGGTGGAGTCCTCGGCTCGACAGGCTGATCTACAATGTTGGAGTGGTCTCGGGCGAGACGGCGATTACTGTGAATGAGTCTGAACTTGCGCGGGTGATGAGCACGAATTTTTTCGGATTCGTGAATTGCTTCCAGCTTGCACATGCGATGTTTCGCCGGAGCGGCGTCGGACACGCAATTGTAATCTCGAGCACGGACGCGCTGAATCCCGAAAACGCGTCGGTTGCATACGGCGCGAGCAAAGCGGCGCTGCAGATTTATCTTTCATCCGTTCGCCGTGAAACCGAGGGAACTGTGAAGATCAGCGAGGTCTATCTGGGACGTATCCCCGTCAATGGCTCTGACTATCGCTGGCTGACCTGCGAAGAGATCATTGAAGGACTGATGCGTGTAATCGAATTAACGCCGGATCGCTACGTCATCGGCGAGCGATAGGCACTAACCACAAGGGGCATGAACGCCATGAAAATTGAGATTGAATATTGTGTTCAGTGAAATTATGGGCCCAAAGCAGCCAGTTTGGCTGAATACCTTGAGCAACGCGGCCTGCCTACGCCGAAGTTGACCAAGTCGGGAGGCGGGGCGTTTGAGGTTACTAACGAGGGACGATTAGTCTTTAGCAAGCTCAAGGAGCACAGATTCCCGGAGTACTTGGAAATATACAACTTACTCACCGACTCGGCAGATTCGAGTGGTTGAGAGCATGTAGTGACTATTTTTACAATGTAGCTCTGGAACATTGACAAGCGGATTGCTGCTGACTATATTGCCTACTGAATCAGAGGGAACACCGAAATAGTATCAATCGATGAATATCGTTAAAAGACTGATTTTGGTGGCCGTTAGTGTGATTTCTTCAGCAGTGATCGCCGGAGAGTATCACGTGAGCGGGCCGTTGTTTGGTACCTGGCCGACCGGAGCCGAGGTTTCGGTTGACGGTCCGTCCTATGTACCTGCGGGCGAAGCTCTGTTCGTGGAAGCGGGTGTCGTCATTTCCTTTAAGACGTCCGATCCACTCGTGGTTTATGGTGAGTTCGAGGCGCACGGCTCGCAGGAGACCCCGGTGATTGTGCGCACGAACAATGAGTGGGCAGGATTTCAGTTTGAGCCTGAACCCGATGTCTGGCGCGAGCTTGAGTATGTGGTTATGCTGGATGAGGATCCGATAGCGGATCGAGTCATCGTTGCAGCCGAGTCGAATATTCGGTTGACGAACTGTTATTTCCGCGCTCGTCGTGCGGCCCTGCACATGACTGGCGGCCGGATCCAGGCGGACGATAATAAGTTCCTGACGATTGGACTGTACTCGTCGACGGTGAAAATCAACCATCTGATGAACTTGATTTCCGACCCATGTGCGGAGGTGGGTGGAAACAAGCTCACGAATAACTTGATTTGGGCGCTGGTTCCGTTGGAGGACAATCACTGGCAGCCCAGCTCGTTCACCTCGGGTTTGTTCATAAATGGTTCCACGAATCTGTGTCTGCAAGGCAACGTCATCACGGTGGACGCTCCACAGACCACGATTGGAGCTTACTTCGGTGAAGCTGCGCAGCAGGGAACGATGCTTGCGGTACTCGATTTTTGTGTGGTGACGGTGCACAGTACCGAGGGAACTCCGCGTGGCGTTTACGAAGCGAATGAAGGCTCGCTTCGTATTCTGCGTTGTACGATTGATGTCGCTCGCAACGATCCGGATAGTCCTTATCAGTCTGCCGGAGTTGTAGCCACAAATGAGGCATCGGTACTCATCAACAGCAGCGTTTTGACGATGGACGCGGGCGATGACTTTTTCCGGTCGAGTCGCGGTGGACTGTTATCGGTGGATTATACGACTCGTTGGTCGAACTCCGGATTTGCTTCACCGCAAGGCCTTGAGCCGATTGATCCACCGGGCGATGGCCAGGTGATTGAGGACAACGAAACTGGTGTTATCTACGGCGAGCACAATTTGTTGGCAGATCCACTGCTTGCGCGCGCAGGCGAGTGGGGTGCCTGGGCGACGCACCCGGAGGTTCGAGATTATTATGCCTTGCTCCCGGGAAGTCCGTGTATTGACACCGGTGACACACTTTTGGGGTTTGACGGCGACGAGTCGCTGCCGGAACGTGGTCGCTACCCGTATGAAGGATTACTGGCCGAAGACCCGCTCCCGGTTCACCTGATAGCTCAAAGTCTTGTGCTTGGTCAGGCTTTTCCGAATCCATTCAACGCTTCGACAGTCATCCCGTTCGCCTTGCGCAACGGTGGTATTATCTCTGTGAACATCGTCGACATAAACGGCCGACAGGTTGAGTCGGTGAATCTTGGGACGATGAGCGCGGGTGAACACAGCTGGTCGTGGAATGCTGTCGGGTACGGCACCGGGACTTACTTCTTGACAGCATCGGTCAATGGTAGGCCGGAGGGTCTCAGCCGTCTCGTGCTGTTGAAATGACGCCTGTTCCATGCCTCCTTGCGGCCGCCTATTGGCGGTTTTTTTTTGCACGAAACTGACGGAAATTGCGTACGCTAACAGTGCAAAACCCTTGACATGCGCGCAGCGAATTCGTATCTTAAGCTACGGAGGAATCCCCTATGCACGGCAGGCTTATCCTTGGTTTCACTTTGCTTTTTCTGCACGGTTGCGCCTGGTCGCCTGAGCGAGATAACGCGGTTGACCCGGACTCGCCTTTTTATTCGACTCCGCCCCAAGCCAACCGCCCGCCCGAGATTGCATCCATGGCCGTGGTTACCGATTGTATCTTCGATGTCTTCGCCAGTGCATGCGGTTTCGAGATTCGCGCGGCGATTACCGACGCCGATCAAAACCTCGATTTTCGAAGTGTGCTCGTCGAGTACGAGCCCGAGCCCCAGACCGCAATCTGGGAACCCATCGGCCTGATGTCATATTCGGCGGAGCGCGGATATTTTGTGATCCATAGAACGCAATTCGATTTCCCGGGGGATGATCTCGAACCGCTCGTCGGCGATTCCTTCCGCGTCACCGTGAGGGACGATTCCGGAGCCAGGGCCGAGCGAGGGGACAATCTCCCCGAACCCAGAACCGACTTCCCCACCATCAT
The DNA here is from genome assembly GCA_964529255.1 of uncultured Alphaproteobacteria bacterium. Taxonomy (GTDB): domain Bacteria; phylum Electryoneota; class RPQS01; order RPQS01; family RPQS01; genus CAZVXJ01. The sequence goes on from CAZGVT010000046.1 coordinate 10,957, forward strand.
TGAACCCAAGGACCAACAGCTCGTCGCCACTAGAACGCCCCTCCTGATCTGGTTCCCATGGAGTGACGATCCGACCTCAAACCACTTCTATGATGTCGCCGTTTACCTCCAGGGGTACGCCCTCGTTTGGGATACGCTGCGGCTCCCTGCCGATTCAGATACCATTCAAGTCACCGAACCCCTCTTGTCATCCTCGGAGGAAGAGGGGATTTTCTACGGCTGGACCGTCACCGTCGAAGAACCCCGCGGCAACCGCATGACCTCCGAAATGGGATTCTTCCGTGTCGTCGCTCCGGCCCCCGAAGGCACGGCCAGCGGCCAAATCGTTTTCACCGAGTGAGGAGACCCCACCATGGGCGAGCCCGTCAGTATACCCTCAACCACAACCCATAGCGCAGTAGGCCAACTTCCCCGCGAACAACTCCAGGCCCTCTTCGATATTTCGCAGGTCCTCAACTCGATTACAGATATTGACCGACTGCTCGACCGCGTCATGGACATCGCCCTACAGGCCGTCGACGCCGAACGAGGGTTCCTCGTTCTCTCTGAAGATGCCACCGCGGGAAGTCTTAAAGTCCGAACCGCGCGAAATATCTCCCCCGAATCCGCCCTCTCCATCAGCGAAATCAGTCGTTCGATCGTCCAGGGAGTCATGGAGACTCAACAGGGAGTACTCACGGTCGATGCCCAAACCGATCCAAGATTTTCCGGAGCGGAGTCGGTAATCTTCAAACAGATTCACGCGGTCATGTCGGTACCGTTTATTGTGCGCGGGAAGTTAGTGGGAGCGATTTATCTGGACAGCAGAACTCGCCGCCAGGGGTTCACGGACGATTCGTTGGCATTCCTGAAAGCGTTCTCCAATCTGGGCGCGATAGCCATCGAAAACGCGC
>CAZGVT010000046.1:11859-13827 GCA_964529255.1 uncultured Alphaproteobacteria bacterium
GGAGTCGCTGCGCGATGAGAATTATCTCCTGCGCACGGAAGTCCAACGGACTTATCAGTTCAAGGAGATTATCGGGACCGCAACGCGGATGCAGCAGGTTTTCGAACTTCTGAGCAAAATTATTCAATCGGATATTTCCGTCTTGCTTGAAGGCGAATCCGGGACCGGCAAGGAGCTGGTCGCGCGCGCATTGCATTACAATGGCCCGCGGCGGGACAAACCGTTCATCGCGCAGTTTTGCGGGAATCTCTCCGAAACGCTCCTCGAAAGCGAGTTGTTCGGCCATAAGCGTGGATCGTTCACGGGAGCCGTTGCGGACAAAAAAGGGCTGTTGGAGATTGCCAACTTCGGCACTTTTTTTCTCGACGAAGTCGCGGATATTCCGCTCACGATTCAAGCGAAGCTGCTGCGCGTCTTGCAGGACGGGGAGTTTCGGCGAGTGGGCGACACGGAACCGCGCAAGGTAAACGTGCGGATTGTGTCGGCAACCAACAAGTCTCTTCAGAAAGAAGTTGAGAAGGGGACGTTTCGCGAGGATCTCTATTACCGGCTGAACGTGATCACGGTCAGCATGCCGCCGCTCAGGGACCGATTGGGAGACATCCCGCTGCTGGCGCAGCACTTCCTGCAAAGGTACGCGTCCAAGACCGGAGATCGCCTGAAAAAGGTCACTCCGGAAGCCATGCGAATTCTCGAGCAGTACCAGTGGCCGGGAAACATCCGTGAACTTGAAAACGCCATCGAGAGAGCGATTGTGCTTGCGGAGGATCGGGACATAACGCCGAGCGAGTTAGTGATTCCGCGAGTCTCCAAACAGCAGCCGGCGATTCGCTCGCTGAAGGACTACGAGAAGGATCTGGTGTTGAAGACGCTTTCAGATATGAAGGGCAACAAGACACGCACGGCGGAAGCTCTCGGAGTCTCGCTGCGTTGGCTGCACTACAAGCTTGCCGACTGGAAAGCCACCTGACGCGCGTGTCGTGAATTCGAGGATGCGCTCAGAAGTGAAACGTGGATCGAGTTTGCTGATCGCGGTGCGATTCTAAAGGGAACGCTTGGCCCATGAGCAGCGAGCCCAGAGTGACGATAACGCGCGAGATCTCGCGCAGTGCCATCACGACGGTCGCGGAAGGGTACGATTCCGGCCTCGACCGCAAAGTGCTGGTCAAGTCCATCCATCCGCAGTTTGCCCGAGAATCGGATCTACGCGCCCGGTTGGAGCGTGAAGCGCGGGCAATCGCGCGAATCTCTCATCCCAACGTTGTTCAGATTTATGATTTAAGAACTGAGGGCGACGAACTCGCCCTCATTCTTGAATTTGTCGAAGGTTCAAGTCTCGGCAAGCTGATCAAAGAGCGCAGCCCCTTTCCGGCGGAAGTTGCGCTGACGATTACGCTGCGTATCCTCGCGGGCCTCGAGGTTGCGCACGCTTCCGGGATTATCCATCGCGATCTGAAACCGGACAATGTGCTCGTTTCGTCGCACGGTGAAGTTAAGATCACGGACTTCGGTCTCGCGACATTGAGTGACCAGCCTTCTGTGACTTTGGAAGGCATGGTTATCGGTACGCCATCCTATATGGCTCCGGAACAAGCGAGCGGCGGGACGGTTACGGCGAGTACAGATCTTTTTGCCACCGGTTTAATGCTCTTTGAGATGCTGACGGGCGTGCGCGCGATTCCGGGAGCAACGCTCAATGAAGCGTATCAAGCGGCTCTGCGTTTTCAGCTTCCACGGCTGGAAGAATATGCGGAGCGAATTCCCGAAAGCGTTGTGCCGGTATTGCGGCGGCTGCTTGATCGCACGCCCGAAAAGCGGCCGGTCTCTTCAGCCGAAGCGGCCTCGATGCTTGCAGAGACGGTACCGGAAGGCCCGCTGTCCCCGGCGCTGCTGTCTAACTTTTTCGCCGGAGGCGCAATCCAGCGCGCATCGGTCGCACGCGTCGCGCTGGCGCCACCCTGGGCGACC
>CAZGVT010000047.1:0-13805 GCA_964529255.1 uncultured Alphaproteobacteria bacterium
CGCTGCTTGAGCGCGCACCTGACGCGACGGTATTTGCGCTAACCGTGCCGGGGTATGGAGTATTTGCCGGCGCGTCTCCGGAACGACTTTTTCGTATGCACGGCGGTACCGTGGAAGTTGAGAGTCTTGCCGGAACGCGACCGCGCGGGCAATCAGTTACAGAGGACGACCGGCTCTCGCATGAACTTGAGTTCTCGCGCAAGGAGCGGCGTGAGCAGGCGCTGGTCACCGATTTTGTGACCGAAGCACTTGAGACTTGCTGCCGCAACGTCAAGACCGATGCGCCGACAGTGAAGCGACTGCCGAATGTGCAGCATCTTCTCACGCGAGTCAGCGGAGAATTGAATGAACAAGCCTCGCTCGATCAACTCCTTGACAGGCTGCATCCCACTCCCGCCGTATGCGGAAGTCCGGTGGATCACGCGCGCGCGTGGATTCACGGACTTGAACCTTTCGATCGCGGATTATACGCGGGAGCCCTCGGCTGGGTGGACGACTCCACCGCGGACTGGTGCGTCGGCATTCGCTCCGCTCTGATTCGCGGCAATGAGGCGCATCTCTTTGCCGGCGCCGGTCTCGTCGCCGGATCTGATGCGGATCAGGAGTATGAAGAGTGTCGCTGGAAAATGTCGCTGATGCGCGCAGCTATCACCGGATCCGACCGGTAATCGCGATTTGAACGCGCCGATCTATCCGACAGCGCTGTCTCAACTTTTGCTCTTATCTCATGCATTTCGTACCGCCCAATCTAAACTACCTTTATGCGGCAATTTTATTGCGCGAACTTGCGCTGCATGGCTGCAAGCGCGTGGTCATCTCCCCGGGCAGCAGATCCACACCGCTGGCGCACACCGCGATCGCACTTGGCCATTTTCAGATTTATGTCATCCCTGATGAGCGTTCCGCCGCGTTCTTCGCGTTAGGCCTTTCCAAAGCTGATGGCGTGCCGGCGGTTTTGATCTGCACTTCGGGAACTGCGGCTGCAAATTATTTTCCCGCGGTCATTGAAGCTGCGCAGAGTTTGACGCCATTGGTGGTGATCACTGCGGATCGTCCGTCTCGCATGAGAAACACGGGTGCGGCGCAGACGATTGACCAGCAGAATCTGTACGGCCGTTATGCAAAGCTGTATCACGAGTGCGAACCGGCGGCGGCGGGTGCGGAAAGTCCTGAGGAATTCAGGAACTCGTTGATGGAAACGCTCCGCAATGCCTGCTTCGAGCGACGCGGACCGCTGCACTTTAATGTTTGTCTCGATGAGCCGCTTGCTCCGCTCGCCGTTCATACGACGGAGGTTGCAAAGATTTGGAAGCGCATCACGACTCCCGGCGCTCCGGAGCGGGAGTCGTTACACCCTGACGATTCGCAGAGAGAGGGAGTAGCTGCTTCTCGCGCATTCTCGACAGATGCACTGAGTCGCGCGATTGAAAAGATTGCGGAAGGAGTCGGCGGGCTCATCGTCTGCGGGCCTGCATCGGCGCGATCGGACGCGGAGGCCGATGCAATTCACTCACTCGCGAGGCATCTTGGCTGGCCTTTGCTCGCGGATATCTCATCCGGCTTGCGCTTCGCCGGCGATCCCGTCATTCCCTTTTACGACTTATTCCTGCGACATGACGAGTACAAGCTGCTCGCTCCAGATGTGGTGATCGTATTTGGAGCGCATCCAACCTCCCGCGTGTTGAACGACTATCTCGATCGGCATCGAGCGGCGTTTACGATTCGAGTTCAGCCGCATCGTCAGCGGTGGGATCCGAATGCGCGCACATCGCTGTTCCTTCGCGCGGACTTGTTGAAATTTGCGCAGGCGGTGAGTTGCGAATTGACGGCTTCGCGCGATTCCTTCCTGCTGGATCCGTTTCAGAAAGCGGCGAACGCCATTCGCAGCGGGCTGTCCATTCTGAACTCGGACTCGTGGATTGAGTCTGAATTGTTATATGTCTGGGAGGCGGTGCAAGCTTTGCCCGATGGCGCGCATCTCGTTCTGGCCAACAGCATGCCGATTCGCTACGCTGACTCGCTCTGTGCCGCTGAAGGCAAACGAGTCAATGTGCAGGTCATGCGCGGGGCGAACGGCATCGACGGAACGGCATCTCACGCCGCCGGAATATCCGCCGCGGATGACTCCGCACCGGCACTCCTCGTGTGCGGTGATCTGGCCTTCCTTCACGATCTCGGCGGACTGGCCGCCGTATCCTGCTATGCGCCGAAACTGTCGGTATTGCTGCTCGACAACAACGGCGGCGGCATCTTTCACTTCTTGCCCGTACACGAACACGATCCGCATTTCGAAACGATTCACGGGACGCCGCACGATTTGAATCTCGCCGCGGCCAAGGAGCTTTTTCAGTTGGCGTGGCAGCCGGTAACGACGCCCTCCGAGCTTCCCGCGTTGATGCTTCAATCTCACACGAGACCGCGAGTATTTCACGTGCGAACAGATCGCGAAAAGAATCTGCGTCAACACCGGGAACTGGTGGAATTGCTTCTCAAGAGAATTCTCGCGTGATTGTCGAATGCGGCGGCATCGCCTGGCATGTCGAAACGGCCGGCCATCCCGCAAGTTCGTGTGTCCTGCTCCTGCACGGCTTCACCGGGACTTGGGAGACATGGCGAGAGGTCGTGGCGGAACTCAGTTACTCACACTTTCTCATCATGCCCGATCTACCCGGTCACGGCAAAACTCCGCCGGTTGAATGTGGTCTGTGGCATTTGGCCGACTCGCTGGCCGGACTTGTAAGGCACTTTACGGAGCAGCGAATCGTGCTTTGTGGATACAGCATGGGCGGCAGGATCGCCATGCACCTTGCGCTTGCACACCCGCAGCGTGTAGATCGTCTGGCGCTTGTCGCCGCGTCTCCCGGAATCGAATCGGTACCGGAACGCGCGAATCGCGCGCGCGCCGATGCGGAACTTGCTGATCAGCTCTTGCAAAACGGTCAGGAGTGGTTCACGAGCTACTGGGAGGATCAGCCGATTTTCGCGACGCTGCGCGCGCTGCCGGAGGAGAAGCGAAAGGAGATTCGGCGCGTGCGCCTTTCATATCCTGTAGACGGTCTTGCCTCTGCGCTTCGGCACTGGAGCGTGGGAGTGCAGGACTTTCTTCTGCCGCGTTTGCGCGAAATCAATATGCCGGTTTTGTTGCTTGCCGGGGAGTTGGACGAGAAATATGCGGAGATCAACCGGCGCATGCGATCCGCGCTTTTGAATGCGGCAGTAACTGCTGCAATCATTCCGCGAAGTGGGCACGCAATTGTCTGGGAGAACCCGCGCGCCTTCATCGACGAGCTGTCTAAGTTTCTGCAATAGTCGTCCGCAACTCATACACACGTACGATCCGATGTCCGCATTCCCCTGGCAGCCGATTGGAAAATATTCCGATATCCTCTATCACAAGTGGGAGGGTATTGCAAAGATCACGATTAACCGGCCCGAAGTGCACAATGCCTTTCGACCGCAAACGCTTTTCGATCTCCAGCACGCGTTTCTGGATGCGCGCGAGGATCCGGCGATTGGAGTCATCATTCTCACCGGTGCAGGAGAAAGGGCTTTTTGTTCGGGCGGTGATCAGATGATTCGCGGGGATCAAGGTTACGTCGGCGACGACAAAGTCCCGAGACTGAATGTGCTCGACTTACAAAAGCAGATTCGCAGCCTTCCTAAACCGGTAATCGCAATGGTGGCAGGCTATGCCATTGGCGGCGGCCACGTGTTGCATGTGGTTTGCGATCTTACGATTGCCGCCGAGAATGCGCGATTCGGGCAGACCGGCCCTCGCGTCGGCTCCTTCGACGGCGGATTCGGAGCGGGTTATCTTGCGCGCATCGTCGGCCACAAGAAGGCAAAGGAGATCTGGTTGCTTTGCCGGCAGTATGACGCGAAGCAGGCGCTCGATATGGGCCTCGTGAATACTGTTGTTCCGCTTGAAGCTCTGGAGGAGGTGACGGTGAAATGGTGCCGCGAGATTCTCGCGCTTTCGCCGATGGCCTTGCGCTGTCTGAAAGCCGCATTCAATGCGGAGACCGACGGCGAGGCCGGAATTCAGGAGCTGGCAGGAAACGCGACGCTGCTCTATTACATGAGCGAAGAGGCGCAAGAAGGTCGCAATGCCTTTCAGCAGAAGCGCCCGCCCGATTTTACAAAATTCAAGAGACTGCCTTGAGTTTGTTGCGGCCCTGGCTCATTGCGTCGAGACCGAAAACTCTGCCGGCTGCAATTCTGCCTGTGCTGATGGGCGCGGCGCTGGCATGGCGTTCGGCGCCCATCGATTGGTTCGTTTTCGCGTGCATAGTGCTGTCGGCCATGGCGATTCAGATTGGAACGAATTTCGCAAATGACTATGCCGATTTTAAATCCGGAGCGGATCGCGAGCGTCGCGGTCCGCTTCGTGTCACTCAGGCGGGTTTACTGACACCCGAAAGCGTGAAACTCGGCGCGCATATCGCCTTTTCAATTGCGGTGCTGTTTGGCGCGCCCTTGATCTGGAAGGGCGGATTGCCGATTGCGCTCATTGGATTCAGTGGAATCCTGTTCGGCTGGCTGTACACCAGCGGTCCCTATCCTCTCGGCTACAACGGTCTGGGCGAATTGTTTGTCCTGCTCTATTTTGGATTCGCCGCGGTGATGGGCACGCACTACTTGTTGACCGGCTTGTGGACTTCAGAGAGCGCTCTGTTGTCCCTGATTCCCGGACTGCATGCATCAGCGCTGTTGGCGGCAAACAATTTGCGCGATTTGGAGAGTGATCGTGCGGCGCGCAAGCACACGCTCGCAGCGCGCTTCGGAAGAAAGTTTGCTCGCTTGGAGTATGCGGCTTTGTTGCTCATACCGTATCTCGTTCCCGTAGTAATGCATCTTCGCTTCGGATATAATGCCTGGGTGATGACACCCTTGCTTTCGATTCAGGGTGCGCTGAATCCGCTGACCATTGCCTTCAAGAGCGAGGATGCCGACGCGTTACAGCAGGCATTTCTGGGCACGGCTCGCATACTGGTCGTGTTCGGGGGATTGACGGTCTTTTGTCTCATCACAACCTGAGTTCATGGCTCGTATTCGCTTCATTCCGTATCAATGCCCGCTCTCCACTCCGCTTTACGCGGGGGGAAACGTGATTGCTCAGCGATCCGGTTTCCTCGTTGCGCTGCATGCCACGGATAACGCCGTCGGACTCGGCGAAGTCGCTCCGCTCCCGAAATTCGGCACCGAGACTTTAGAGGAAGCGCATAGCGCTCTGATTGGATTGAGCACTGCGAACACTCTACCTGAACCACCGCATGATGTCTCCGCTATTTCAAACTGGCTGGCATCCGCCGGCGTGGACGCGCATTTCACACCCGCCGTGTCATTTGCTCTGGAGTGCGCCACGGCATCCATCATCAGCCGCCGCGCCTCGATTGAGTTTCCCGACCTGCTGAAATCCGGCTCTCCACGAAGTGTCGAGTGCAATGCGCTGATCTCCGGAGCAACGGACGAAGCCATCGCTGAACAGGCGGAGTCTGCCGTCAATCAAGGCACGCGAGCGTTAAAGGTGAAAGTCGGCGGCCGCGCGCCTCATTTGGACGCGGCGGTAATACGCAAGCTGCGCAGGCGATACCCCGGAGTTGTGCTTCGCGCCGACGCAAATGGTTCGTGGGATGCGACTCAAGCGGAGGAATTCTGCAAGGAAGTTGCCGATATCGGTCTCGACTATCTTGAGGATCCCGTATCACACGTAAATCCATACACGCTGAAGCACATTCGCGCGCGGTACGGCGTACGCTTCGCGATCGACGACTCCGTTCGTGACGACGTCTGGCGGGAAACGCGAATGAAGAACCGCGCATTTCAAGTGCTGATTGTTAAACCCTCCATTATGGGACTGTGGACTCGCTCAACGCGTCTGATCACTCTTGCGCGCGAGCTTGACATGCAGGTTGTTGTCACCAGTTTGCTCGAAACGAGCGTCGGCCTCGCCTATATTTCCGCGTTTGCGGCCGCATCGGGCACCCAGGGAATTGCGCACGGCGTGGACACCGCCGCGATGTTGGAGAAGGACGTAGTTCAATCGCCGTTGAGAAACCGCAACGGTCATATCGAGCTGCCTGATTTTTTTCGTTTGGCGGAAAACCTGCTGCCCGAGTATCGCGGCGCGCTGGGAGTCTGAGATGACTTCGCTCGAACGGCGATTGGCACTCGCGTTTCCGCAGCAACACTCATGCATCGGGCTGTGGGGTGACGGAAACAGTGAGTACTTCGCCGCGCTGCGAGCCCTGATGAATATCGGGCGTATCGTCGTGCCGCTCAATACGAAGTGGAGCGCAGTCGAACTGGCAGGCGCCGTTCGGTCTGCGACACTCTGCGGCATGCTCTATCTCAATGAGTTTCCGGAGACGTTTGCGTCCGCAATAACTCCGACTCCGTGCATCTCTTTGTATGACTTGCCGGCGGATTCCGGTTTTGATTTGACTCTCGCGGGCGTCGACGATCAGGCTGCGGCGATTTTAGTCGCCACCTCCGGAAGTTCCGGAGAAGTGAAATTCGTCGAGTTTTCCAAGTCGGGCATTGCGGCGCATGCGCGAGCGGTGTGCGACCACTTGAGCGTGACGGCTCGTGATACATGGCTGGTTTGCCTTCCGCTTTTTCACGTCGGTGGCTTGATGATTCCGTTCCGCTGCATGGCGGCCGGAGCATCGTTCGCGTTTGCATCTTCAAGCGAGGCCGCGGAGATCAACTACTTTCTCGATAGCGGCGAGGCCACATTAGTTTCGGTAGTACCCACTCAATTGCGAAGAATGTTGGATGCGCGCAGTGACCGGCCTTACCCAAAGAGCGTGCGCGCGATCATCGTCGGCGGCGCGGCCGTTCCGCCGGAGTTGATCAAACGCTGCCCGCAGGCATTGCCGACCTACGGCATGACCGAATCCGGATCCATGATCTCATGCGCGCGTCCGGATTGCGACGAGGTGGAGAGATTCAGCGCGGGTGCGTTGCTGCCACAAACGCGGGTTCGAGTTGACAGCGACTCCGAAGAACTTCAGATCACGGGACCAGGGGTCGCGACCGGATACTGGAACAACGAAGCGCAGTCGCGGGCAGTCTTTCAAAACGGTTGGGTTCATACGGGAGATATTGGAAGAATCGACGAACGCGGCTGTCTGCACATCATGGGGCGATCCGAAGCGCTGATTAAGTGCGGCGGTGAGAAAATTTCCCTCCAAGAGATCGAACGCGCACTTACGACTCATCCCGATGTGCACACTGCAGTGGTCGTCGGCCTGGCAGATTCCGAGTGGGGTGAAATCGCGGCCGCTTACGTTCTCCGTCAATCAGGATGTGTCACTCGCGATGACTTGCGCGAATATCTGCGATCTCGTTTGGCAGATTTCAAGATTCCAAGAAAGTGGTTGTTGGCGGATTCACTGCCTCTGCTGGGCAATGAAAAGCCGGATCTCGGCGAGATCCGGCGAAGACTATTGGCTGCGACTTGATCGTTCAACGGTTCTATTTGCGAAACTTCTCCAATTCGGATCGGAAATCCGCCGGCAGATCCAGCGGGCGATGTCCCTTCACATCCACGCAAACGTGAACCGTGTTGGCGGTTGCCGCTTTACGTTCGTCGGCCGTGTACAGTTCGTAGGCAATGCGATAAGAACTCGTTCCCAGCCGATCAACGCACAAACGAATCTCCACGCGGTCTCCGACAAAGAGCGGGAACAGAAAATCACCTTCGATATGCACAATAGGGATCCCGAACGGCCGCCGCTTCAGCAACGTACCGATTCCGAAACCGATCTGCTCCATCCATGCGGAATAGGCTTCATGGCAAATGCGAATGAGATTGGCGGAAAAGATGATCCCGGCGGCATCCGAGTCGTGCAGGCCGACGACATAGGGAAAACGAAAGGGCGAGTGGGCTGAAGTCATTTTTGATTGAAAGAAAGCGTGAACAGAAGGCCACGGAGGATTCCGTGGCCTTCTGTCATGTGTGGATTGTTAAGAGCAGTTTCAGCCTTCGCGCTCAGCGCATGAGTACGGCTTTGCTCGCGAAGACATAGCCGGATGCCTCCATGCGCACGATGTATATTCCCGTGCCGACGTCGGCGCCGCGCTTATCGATTCCGTGCCAGGAGACGGCATGGCTCCCCGCATCCCGGACTCCGTCGACAAGCGTCAACACATGTTGGCCAACGACGTTATAGACGCTCAGGGTGATCGCCGAAGCAGCGGGCAGATCAAAACGAATCTCCGTTGAGGAGTTGAACGGATTCGGATAGTTGGCATGTAATGCAAACACAGTGGGGAGTTGCGCGGCGATATCTCCGGCGGAGGTCCCGACGTCCATCGTCACCGGAATCTGAACGGGACTTCCCGCGCCGCTGTGCGTCACGGTGATTCGCGACTGATATTCTCCCGCCGGCAGCGCGCCTGCGTCGAACGTGACCGTAATCGTCGCGCTCTGGCCGGGCGGAATCGTACCCTGACCGGGAAGCTCGGATAGCCATGCGGAAGTATCCGAAAGCGCGAAGGACAACGGGCAGTTCCCCGTGTTTTCGATGTCGAATTCCTCCGTGGTGACTCCTCCCGACGCAACGACGACGCTGAGTGATGTTACGCTGATATCGGCGATCGGCGCGCGCAAAACCACGTGCTGCGTCACGGTCCCCTCATCGTTGATGACGATACCGTTGATGACCGAGTCGCAATGCACATTCGCCTGATAGCGCACGTTCCACGTCCCCGCAGGTACGTCCATTTCATACTGCCCCTGAGCATCAGTCGTGGTCTCGACGTCGGCTTCCGGGATCGATACAACAGCGGCGCTGATCGGTTGATTCGACGCGAGGTCGCGCACGACTCCTGTCAGCACTCCCTCCGGCCCAAGTTGCCCCTGGAAGATCACCGACCACGCGACAATTTCACCTTCGTCGGCGCCGAAATTGTCGTAGACGACCAGCGTCCAATCTCCTTCGGCGCTGAAACCGAGCAACGGCTCCAGAGCTTCATCCGGAATAAAGGTACCCGTAAACGGTGGCGTTCCGTCACCGATGGGCGTCGTAGCATTGTCGTCAAACAACGTCTCGATGTAGTTTTCGCCGCCGCCGCCGTTCTGATCGGACAGCAGCACGCGCATGCCGTCTGGATTCTCGATCCAAATATCGAGATCCGCATCGAAGGTGTGTGTCAGGTTTCCGATCAGGACGTATATGCCTTCAATCGTGAAATCCTCCGATATGCTGATCGTGGCGAAGGAAGTATCCAAATCAAAGATTGGTACCGGAGCGCCTGTGTAGGGATAAATGATGGCGTTGGAATTGAGTTCGACGTCGCGGTCGGTCGTCTCACCCGAAGTGACGACGATACCCGTTTCCGTCCGGTCTTCATAAAATGCCGCACTGACGTCAATCGAGTAGGTTCCCGGATCGAGAAAGCTGAAAACAAACTGTCCCTGTGCATTCGTAAAACGCACTGTGGCTTCGCCGACAAGTTCGACACGCGCATTGGGAATTGGATTGCCGTTGTCGTGATCGGAAACCGTCCCGCTGATATGACCGCCGTTGGAATTCCCCGGAGTCACATAGAGTTCCCAGATTAACAGATTTCCGGTGTCGCCACCCGCCTGGTCATCGATGGTGAGCGTCCACGTTCCCTGTGTGCCTTCGTCATCGAGATCGGAAAGCGGAGTCTCCGGCTGGAACTCGCCCGTGAACGGTGCCGTCCCGGCACCGATCGGTGTGGTCGCTTCATCGTTGAAGATCGTCCCGGTATAGTTGTCGGCGGATCCACCGCGGTTTTGTGCGAGCAGCACGGTGGTGCCGCCGGGCGACGTGAGCGAGATTTCCAAATCGCTGTCCCACGTATGCGTCAGATCGATGAGCACGTCGATGTCGTCAATCGGCACGGCGGTAGTCACGTCCATCGTATAGTTATTCACCGTCACATCGTTGATCGGCTGCGGAAGATTATTCGCGCTGAAGGTAAGCAGGCCGGAGCTTTCGAGCGTGAAATCCACTACCGTGTTTTGATTCAGGTTTACGACAACGTCTTCCGCGGTTTCATTCGCGTATCCGCGCTTGGAGGCCGTCAAGTCATAAGTGCCGGTCACGACCGTCGGCAATGAGTAATTACCTGAGCCGTCCGTCATGGCATACAAGTTTACGGGCGAAACGTCCACGCGCACATTGGGAATCGCCGCTCCATCCTCGTCTTGAACGTGCCCGGAAATCGACCCCGCATCGGCCAGCGTGTACCAGATCGCGAGATTGTTCACAGGTTGATGGCCCGCCGTTGCGTTGCACACATACTCCAATGCGGGACCGGCTCCTGCGGCTTGAATGCCGATCGTCTGCGTATTCGCGTTGCTGCCGAAGACAAGATTATTGTACTGCATCTTGATCCGGCCGTCGGCCCAGAGAATTACTTGAAACTTGAGAGAAGTTCCCGCCGAACAGCAATGCCCGATAGAGTCATACTCGATCACGGTGTAGTCACCGAAATTCCGATAACCGATGACGTTATTTCCCGCATTGCCCATACCTCCGTAATCCAGATGCAGGTCATCCCAGTAGAGGAAGATCACCGGGCCGTTGATATTCGTGGTGGGCAGGCAGACATTGGTATAGAGAGTGCTGGTCGTGGAAAACTGAAGATTGCCGTTTGTCGAGACCGTAGCCTGCGTGTAGTTCTGGCCATAGAAAGGGAAGGTCAAGCCCAGTTGCAAAACCTGTGTATTGTCATCGTGACTGCCAGTCCACGAAGTCCAGGTTGCCTCGGGGTCTCCGCGAAGCTCGATCCATTCATAGGTTGCCGAATCGCCGTTCTGGTTGTCAACATAGTGGTAACCGAACGAGTCGGGACCGCCTTGCCAATCGAGAGGATTGCGCTGTGGCTCGGCCGACCGGCCAAAAATCGGCTCAAGTTGATCGAAGCGCGCCTTCTCCTCGTCTGAAATCGGCAGACCTTGTCCAAGTCGGTATTCGAGGTCAAGAAATTCCTTCCGCAGAGCCTGTTCGGCAAGGATGTCCTGCTTATCTACGGTGAAGTTGCGGGCGGCTTTAGAGGGCGACGGTGCAAAACCCATCGCCCAGATCAGGGCAACCAATAACGTCGATGGAACCAGCATTCGTGCGAGTTTCATCTTAACCTCCGATATTTTATCATGTTACAAAAACTCAAGGGAACGTGACGGGGAATTTGAGGAGCCTCCTGACGACCTGAAAGAAATCTAACAACTCCAAGTGCCAACATCAAGGCCGATAGGCGATGCTATATAAAAAGCCGAGCCCGCAAACCCATCGCAACCCTTCCTTGCAAAGAGCGTGGCAGTTTTGCAGCAGCCGCGAAGCAAAGGTTGGCCGTTCGCTTGCGGTCAAGATCCCAGTCGCAGACCTCTTCGGCGCACGGCCAATGCGCTGAAGTGGGGACGATCCGACAGCCGGTCAGTTCTTTCTCCCCCTGTTTGTTTCAGGTGTTTTCTCCCGTGCCTGCGTGGGCGGGAGCATTGCATGTCGCTCCTCTGGAAAGCCAGTCTCACTTAGAGAGTCTTCCAATGATAATGTGGGGCTATGGTAGGGGCGGGTCCCAGGATCGTCAGATGGGTTAGCACGGCAAAACTCGCCGTGCCGGGCTCAGCGCTTCATCACTTCAGTGTAAGTACGTACAGAGACGCGCGCAATCCGGCCGGAATCTAACGCATCAACTTAATCACCACTTTGACCCCAAGTCGAGGTTGTTCAATAGCTTGAGGTCACGAATCGACTTTGAGATGAGCTCAAGAATGAGAATGGCCGCGACTTGCTGGATGCGGCGCACCACACCGAGGAGAGCCCCAATCTTGATTTCCCCCCATCAGAATGAAGGGAAACCGGGTGGGGTTAGTTGACAACGGGGGCCGAAGTTATTATAATGTAAGTTCGCACTTTGCCTCCACTTACGGCACAGAACGGAGCTAACTTCAGCTTGACAAACGCTTTGCAGACCGGCGGGACGCAATTGACCGCACTTGAGAGCGCAGGGATCAGAATTGAGGGACTTGATTTTTCGATTCTCCCCGGCTACCCTCGAACATGGAAGGAGATAACCTGCGGGCTGCCGTGCGGTTTCAGGCGCTATGCCCGGGAGGCGGCAAGCCGGACAGCCTGCGCTAATGCGGCGACGGAGCAGCTAAGGTTTGACCGGAATTGGTCGAGGCTGGCGGAAGTGCTGGCCGAAAGCTCGCGGCATTTCGGGGTTCCTGAATCGGCCATTTCAAGATTGAGTCTGCTCGCTAAAGGTGAAGCCGTGGCGGTCGTCACCGGACAACAAGTCGGTTATCTCGGTGGACCGCTTTATACCTATATCAAAGCTTATCATACGATCCGTCTTGCCGCCGAGCTGGAGAGTCAGCTTGATCTCGCGGTGCTGCCGATCTTCTGGCTTGAAGGAGAAGACCACGATTTTGAAGAAATTCGCGAGGCCCGCTATCTCGATCGCGATGGAGTCCTGCGGAAATTCCGGGTAACTCCGGAAGCGGAAATTCCCAATTTGACGGCCGGGTCGTATCTTGCCGATGCGGCCGCGGACGTGGCAATGCTGAGCGAGCAACTTGGCAATGCTGATGCTCAGGCGATCGCGCTGCTGGGTGAGTGTTATGATGGCGGTTCGCTCTCCGATGCGATGGGTAAGTTGCTTGCAAGGACTCTCGGCGGGCACGGGCTGTTGCTTGTCGAAGGCATGAACCGCGAGTTGAAGACACTGGCGCAACCGCTCTGGGAGAAGATTACCGCACTCGGTCAGCAGATGACGGAGATTCTGCAGCATCGTTCAGCGGAAGTGGAGCGGGCGGGGTATCCGACACCGATTCACCCGACTCCGGGTGCACACTTGTTCTATTTGATCGACGACGAGCAGTGCCGGGTGCCGGTGAACTATCACGGCGAGACGATGATTCGCGCCGGGTCAAGGAGCAGACTCACAGCCGACCAGCTTCCTGAACTTGCGCGACTGGAACCGTGGCGAGTGAGTCCCAAGGCGGCCCTGCGGGCGATCTATCAGGACTTTGTACTGCCGACGATTGCTTATGTGGCAGGACCCGGCGAGTTCAACTATCACATGCAGGTGGCGCCGTATTATCAAACGTTGGGAGTCGTGCCGCCGTCCCTGTTTCCCCGGCTGTCGGTCACAATTGAAGATGGGAAGAGCGCGCGTATGCGGGAGAAACTCAATCTCACCGTTGAACGAGTGCTCAGTGAGCCCGCTGCGGATCTGACGAAATCTCTATTACGCGAATCGGATGAAACGCACGCGGCGGAGAAGTTTCGGGAAGCCCGGAGAGAGATTGAAGAGATCTACAACCGGTTGAAAGTGCTGGTGCGGGAGATTGATCCGACTCTGGAAGGTTTGGTCACGAGCAGCGCGGGAAAGTCATTGCAGCCGGTTGACCATTTGCGTGAAAAGACCGATAAGGCACTCAAGCAGCGACATGCGATGAGACTCGCGAAGTTAGAGCGCCTCCTGAACGTGCTTCATCCGAACGGGAGCGGAGCGGAGCGGGTGTTATGTACAGGCTACTATTTCGCGCGGTTTGGTGTCGAACGAATCAATTCCGCACTTCAGGCTCTTCCTTCTGAGCCCATGAGACATTGGGTAGTGACGATCGAATAGGTGAGTGTTTCGGCAGTGGGGAGAGCCGACACGAAGAAAGTGGAGGAGCTGAGCGTCATTCTGGACCTCGCGTCAGCGCCAACCTTACGGGCCGTGTCGGCTGCTTGCAGCCGACCGGTATTGACCATTACAACTGTCATTCTGGACCTCGCGTCAGCGAGTGTCCAGAACCTCTCAGGTCTTCGCAG
>CAZGVT010000048.1:0-13792 GCA_964529255.1 uncultured Alphaproteobacteria bacterium
GGCGGCCACGGTGCTCGCGCACGTTCCCCTGTTTGTCCCTCCTGACAGTTATATTGACTGGTGGGCGATCGACGACGGACCGGAGTGGGCGGAGAGTCTCTTGTTGTGCTATCATCAGGCTTTGCCGACGGGCGGGCAATTCGCCTATCATGCCTACGACAACACGATGAGTCTGGTGGGCGAGCGTTACGTGGATCAGCCGGTCGGACAGGTGGCCAACGGACTCAAGATTCTCTATCACACGGGAACGGTCTACACGGCCTTCACCTCGGTGGCGGGTGTCCAGGAGCTGCGCGGGAGCTGGGTCTCCGGCTTTCCGCTGGATGAAATTCTCTCGACCGAACCTCGCGGGCAATTGCCGCTCACGTTTTCAATCGCGGCCTATCCGAATCCGTTCAACAGTTCGGCGAGCATCCGCCTTCAGGTGCCGACGGACGATCCGCTGACGATCCGGATAACGGATTTGCTGGGACGCGAGGTTGCGGTGCTGGCGGATCGCGTGTCCATGCGCGGCGAGCGGCAGTTCGCATGGGATGCAAGCGCGCAAGCCAGCGGTATTTATTTTTGCCGCGTCAGCGGCGGCGAGTATGCGCGAACGGCGAAGCTGGTATTGTTGAAGTAAGCCGTTAGATGCGCACCATCGTACTATTGTTCTGTCTGGCGGTCGCGTACTCGAACTTGAATGCGCAGACGCTTGTTGTCGGCGAGAATCGACGCGTCTCCGCCTCCGAGTCGTATTCTACGAACGAGCGACCGCGTGTTCGCTGCGATGGAAATGGAGTCGCGCATCTGATCTGGGGTGCAGGCCCGATCAACAACGGGCACATTCTCTATGTCTCCGCCGCCGCGGGCGAGGATTTTGGCGCTGCGCAAACGCTCAGCGCGGGGACAAATTATGGCTATTTGATTGACGCTGCCGCCGGGCCGACGTTGCGCGTGCGCGGGAATTATGTCGTCGCCGGTTGGGACGACAACAACGCAAACAATCGCGGTTTTTGGGTCGCTCGCTCGACGAACGGCGGGGTGACATGGGAACCTCCGGTGAGAACGAACCCGAACTCTCCGGGCCAGAGATTCTATAATGCTGCGGCGGTCTTCCCGGATGGCCGGATGAGCCAGATGTGGCTGGCGCATACTTCGGGCCTCTCCGATCCGCATTTCCGTTGGACGATGCAGGACAGCTCCGGTAATTTTCTGCCGTGGATTGACGCAAGCGCGGCCTCGCCGGACGAAGTTTGTGAGTGCTGCTGGCCGGACCAGGTTGTGCTCGAAGACGGACAAACCGTGGTCACCGTATTCCGGAATAACCACGACAACTTGCGCGTGATGCATGCATCGCGCTCAACGGATGGCGGTTTGAGTTTTGCGCACGACACGGAAATTGACCAGAGCGGCTGGGTAATCAATGCCTGTCCCGTGAGCGGTCCGGGACTGGATGATGACGGGAACACTCTGCTTTGCAGTTTTATGTCCGCGGCGACGGATACGATGAGGATTTACACGGCGCGGTCGCTTGACGGCGGGGCAACGTGGGAACCGATGGTGGAAATAGACGGTGGTCATGCGGGACCGCAGCGGAATTATCCGCAGGTAGCGGTGGAAGGAAATCTTGCGGTCGTGGTGTGGCAAGAGTCGAACGAAGAGTTCTTCACGGAGATTCACGCCGCAGTTTCGACGGACACGGGCAGGACGTGGGGCGAACGCGCCATCGTGAGTACGGCACCCGCCGCGATCTGCGCGCAGGGAGCGGTGGATATTGCTCCCGGTGGCGAAGTCATTTTTGCCTGGCATGACACGCGGGAGAATCTTCCGCGAATTTATTCCGCATGGGCGACAGTCTCAACACTCGATTATTCCGAGCGAGCGAATCCAACTCCCAATGCCCTGACGGTAAACGTGCATCCGAATCCGTTTAATGCGATCACACGCATTCGACTCTCGATTCCAACTGATCAGCGAGCTGCGGTCAGAATTTTTGATGTGATGGGGAGGGAAGTTGCTTTACTTGCCGAGCATGCGCCACAAGGCGGTATGCACGAGTATTTGTGGGATGCAAGCGCGCAATCCAGCGGAATATATTTTTGCCGAGTCAGGGGTGCCGGTTTTGCGACGATGGCGAAGCTGGTGCTGATGAAATAAGTGCGCGAGTTTTGGCCGAGGGCGGTCGTTCTGGACCTCGTGTCAGCGAGTGTCCAGAATCTCTGTACTCTTGATTGTGGCCTGCCGAGAGATCCCGGACATTCGCGCTGCGAAGACTGGCACGAAGTCCGGGACGACAGACAGGGAACATTGAGACAGTTGTGCTTCATCCCCCCGGCACGCAGAGGGAGACCCGAAATGCTCCATGACGACTATTCACTCTTGATTTTATGACAAGACATCTCTCCAGAATCTTCTCCCTATCAATCATTCTCCTTCTGCTGACGGTAAGTCCGCTGTGGGCTCAGCTCAGGGTTGAGCCGGTTCCCGGTCAGCCGGCGCCTCCGGGACCGAAACCGCGCGTCGGGCTGACGAAGAGCGGTCAGCAGGTTGAAGAGCAATTGCTCGCGGATCGCGCGCGGCGGGCGGAGATGTCCGGGGACTACGGTCGGGCGCTGCAGATGTGGAACGAGCTGCTGAAGCGCAGTCCGTGGCACGCGGAGGCGATTCAGGCGATACCGCGCATCTTGACGGTCGAGAAAGAGTTCAATGCGGCGGACAGTTTTCTGGTCGAGCAATTGGAAAAGATCCGCTTTCGCGCCGATGGATTCATCCCGGCAGGCGATCCGACGAGCGCGTTTGCCTTGAAATTGGAGCGCGGTTCGGTGGCCCTTGCGCGCGGGGAATCGGAGCAGGCAAAAGCGATTTGGAGTGCGGCGCTGAGCGAGCATGGCCGGAATCTTGAAACGGTGACGGCCTATGTGCGGGAGATGCAGAGCAATCGGATGTGGGACGAGAGTGAGCAGGCGATCCGGGAGTTTCGCACGGACGGCAAGCAGCCGGCGTTTATGGCTCTGGAACTGGCCAACAGCCTGCGCGCGCAGATGAATTATGGCGCGGCGACGGAAGAACTGCTGCTGTTTGCCGATGCGAATCCGCAGACCTGGCAGGCATCGCTCACTCAGTTGCAGCAATTCCCCGATGACAGCGCGGCGCATGAGAAAGTCATCAAGACGCTGAGGAGTGCGGTACAGAAGAACAAGAAGCATGCGATTTACTGGCGGATTTACGGTGGCTATCTGCTGAAGGCAGGAGAGCTGGCGGGCTCGCTGGATGCGACGATCGTGGCGGATTCTCTTACGACGAACGGCGGCACGCTGGTGCTGGGCGCGGCGCAGACGATTCTCGATGAAGGGGAAGTGGAGCTGGCCAGACGCGGATTTCAGAAAGTGATTTCCTGGAAACCGGCGGCGGATATTGCGGCGCGGGCGGAGTTGGGTTTAGGGCGCTGTCTGGAGTCGCTGGGGAAGTGGAGCGAGGCGAAAGGCTCTTATGAGAAATTCATCGAGTCGCACCCGAATTTCAAGGAGGTGGATGAGGCGCGGATTCGGATCGCGAATATTTTGCTCGAGCATGAGAATCGGCCCGCGGACGCGCTGGTAATGTTCAAGGGTCTCGTGAATCGGGCTCAACAGCAACCGTATCAGAAGGTCACGGTGGGGCTGCGCATCGGCGATTGTCATGCCTGGATGGGCGAGCATGGGCCCGCAATTGAAGCGTGGGGAAATCTGGTGCGGCAAACCGGATTAAACCAAACGGAGGACGGCGCGCGTGCCTTGCTGCGCATTGCGCGGGCGAACGTGTGGCGGGACAGTTTGAGTCTTGCGTATGCGGCTCTGGACTCGATTACCAACGGAAATGTGGGGACGACCGCGTTTAATGATGCGATCAAGTTCACGTCGCTGCTTGAAGAGGGCGGAGTTTACCGCGCACAACGGGCATTTGCCGAGGCGGACTACGCCACGTTTCGAAACAATGATTCGGTCGCGGCGACGCGCTATCACGAGGCGGTTGATCTTGTGAAGTCGGGCAAGTTGGCCGAGTACTGCCTGTTCATGGAGGCGATGTCGTTGCGCAGGCTCGGGGCGTATACGGCGGCGGTCGGCGCGCTGGACACGTTTGCCGCGCACTTCGGGGAGTCGACGGATCTGGACCGGGCGAAATATTTCCGCGCACTGATCCGGATGGAGGATCTGAAAGACGATGCGACGGCGCGGCAGGAATTCGAGCAGTTTCTCGTGGATCATCCGCGCTCGATTTATTTGGAGCAAGCCCGGAGAAAGGCGCGGATTCTGGCGGCGCGGGGAAGTTCGTAAGCGAGAGAATTTTGAAACGCAAGAGTTGAAACCTGAAAGCCCATACTTCGCTATTCTGGCGATCCTTTTTGGGTTAAGTACCTCTGGCTTCGCCACTACGATGTATAATCCCTCCCCGGTAAAGAAGTCGGCGGCGGAAATCGAGTTTCGCGCGGTGCTTGAAATGGAGAGCGATCCGGGCAGGCGGATGCAGATCGCCCGGGATTTTGTGACGCGCCATGTTGAGGATGTGCCGCTGGGGAGATTGGCGGGCGACATCATGCGCAAGGCGGGCAAGGAGCAGGCCGAGGTGTTCTTCCGAGTTCTGAGCGACGAGCACCCAGAATCCATCGCCGCGTGCTATTACTATGCGCGGATCGCCGACGACACGCTCATCTGGGAAGAGAAGGCGCGCTGGGCGCTGGCGAAAGACTCCTCAAACTACTGGGGCTGGCTGATGTTCATGGCGGCGGAATGGCACAAACATCAGCCCGATCTGGCTTTGGTCTATGAGCGCGTGGCGCGCGCGATTCAACTTGATCCCTCGCGGCCCGAGGGATATTTGTTTCTCGGGCAATACTATGAAGAGACGGATCAGTGGATGGATGCCTACGAGGCATACCGGGCCGGTCTGGTGTGCGATTCCACTAATGCAATCCTGCGGCAAAGCGCATCTGAAGTTGAAGGCAAATTTCACCAGCCACACAAATGAGTCTTACGCTGATCCTGACCAAAGAAATCACGGCGACTCCCGAGCGCGTGTTTAACGCCTTCACCAAGCCGGAACTGCTCTCCAAGTGGTTTACGACTAATGCGAAAGTCGATTTGCGGGTGGGCGGCGAGTATTCGAACGACGACAAGGACAAGGGAGTCTTTCTCGAAAGCGATCCGCCGCATCTGCTCAGATTTACCTGGGACAACGCCGATCACTGTCCCGGCACGGAAGTTCGCATTGAGATCTCCAGTGATGCGGCAGTGACACTGACGCATTCGAAGCTTGCCTCCGAAGAACACGTCAAAGGCATGCGCTCCGGTTGGAGTTGGGCGCTGGACAATGTGAAACTCTATCTGGAAGACGGGCGAACGGAGGGCTACGAAGAGTGGCTGAGGAGGCAAACAGAGACGCAGACCGCAGACGACAGACAGCGGGCACACCGGCAGTCATCTGCATAGAGCGTATCCCAAAATCATCAGGGGGGATTGCGTTCCAGAACTGGCCGATGCGCCCGTCCCCGGGTGCCCGGAAGGCGGATACCGGAGTGCGTCAGGTTCCGGCGGGGTGAGGGCACCTCGCCCGGCGAACAGACAGCAGACCTAACGGCAGTCATCTGCATAGAGCGTATCGCAAGATCATCAGGGGGGATTGCGTTCCAGAACTGGCCGAGGCGCCCGTCCCCGGGTGCCCGGAAGGCGGATAACGGCGTGCGTTAGGTTCCGGCGGGGTGAGGGCACCCCGCTCGGCGAACAAGATTCACTCTGGTGTTTTTTGGATGTCCGATAGCAAGAAGAGCAACTGAAAGGAGACGCTCGTGGCAAAGTCGAGCAAAGCGGACATCGTCAAGGAATTGACGAAGTCCTATGCGATGGAACTGGAAACCGTTGTGAATTACGTGGCCAATTCGACGAATCCCGACGGCGTGCGCGCGGAAGAGATCAAGAAGGCTCTGGCGGCGGATATTACGGCGGAAATCGGACATGCACAGATGCTGGCAAAACGGATCAAGCAGCTTGGTGGGATTGTACCGGGTTCGCTGAAGATTGAAATGGAGCAGAAGGCGCTCCAGCCGCCGAAGGACACGACGGATATTGTGTCGGTCATTAAAGGGGTGATCGCCGCCGAGCAGGGCGCGGTTGCGCAATACCTGAAGATCATCAAATTGTGCGACGGCGAGGATTATGTGACGCAGGATTTGTGCATTCAATTGATGGCCGATGAAGAGGCACACTTGATAGAGTTCAAAGGATTTTTGAAGGAATACGAGAAATAATCTCCGCCGGTGGAGGGCGGTCCCATGCATTTGACGGGTCTGCACTTGCTGTTAACCTATCGCTGTACGTACGAATGCGATCATTGCTTTGTTTATTCTTCGCCGCGAGCGGAGACGACGATGTCGTTGGAGATGGCGAAGGATGCAATCAGCCAATCTGCTGAACTAGGTAGTGTTCGTCAGGTATGGTTTGAAGGCGGCGAACCGTTCCTGTACTACCCGATTCTGCTTGAACTCGCGCGATTCGCCGCGCAACGCAGATTGAGAACGGGAATTGTCACGAACGGATATTTTGCGGTGAGTGAAGAGGATGCGCGGGTTTGGCTTGAGCCACTGCAGCATGCGGGTTTGAAAGAGTTATCGGTCAGCGACGACAGTTTTCACAGCGAAGAATTTCCGCGCTCAGCGAGCGTCAGGCACCTGGTTGCGGTGGCAGACAAGTTGGGAATCGCCGCCGACACAATTTGCATTGACCGGCCCGGATCGGCGAGAACGGCGACTGTCAAGGGCAACCCGATCGGCGGAGGAACCGTTCGGTTTCGCGGGCGGGCGGCAGACAAATTAGCCATGCTTCGGGAACCTGACTTGCCGTGGGATTCGCTGGGTGAATGCCCGGACGAGGATTGGAACGATGTGGGCCGGTTGCATCTCGACCCGTACGGCAATTTATTCTCGTGTCAGGGAATCTTGTTTGGCAATCTGCTCAAGAGTTCGCTGACTGAAGTCGTGGCCAATTACTCGCCCGGAGATCATGCAATCATCGATCCGCTCTTTCGCGGCGGACCGGCGGAACTCGTACGGAAGTTTAACCTGCCGTTGCACGGCTTGTATCACGATGCTTGCCACTTGTGTTATGTGGCGCGGCGGGAATTGCGGGAGCGCTATCCGGCTGAGCTTGGCCCCCCGAACGTTTACGGGGTCGAGTAACCCTGGACTCCGATGAGACGCATTCTGTCGACGTTTCTCATGCTTGCGGCATTGTCAAGCGTAGCCGAAGCGCAGCCGCACATGGTCGCGTACTATCCGTCATGGGCAGTCTATGCGCGCAATTACCACGTGCCGGATATCCCCGCCGAGTTGGTCACACACATCAATTATGCGTTTGCGAATATCACGGACGGCGAGATAGCGTTGGGAGATTCGTACGCAGACATCGATCGATTCTATCCCGGTGATTGCTGGGATTCGGGATGCAGACGGGGGTCATTTCATCAATTAGAATTGCTGAAACAACAGCATCCGGATCTCAAGACACTGATTTCCATTGGGGGATGGACTTGGTCGGAAGATTTCTCCGATGTGGCTTTTACCGAGTTATCGAGAAATCGCTTCGCAAGATCATGTGCTGCATTTCTTGACCAATGGCAGTTCGATGGGGTGGACATTGACTGGGAGTATCCCGTGTGCTGCGGGGAACCGGGGAATGTTAACCGGCCGGAGGACAAAGCGAATTTCACGCTGCTGTTGCAGGCGCTGCGCGACCACTTGGATTCGCTTGAAGCTGCACATGAACGGGACTATCTCCTGACAATCGCCTCTCACGCCGTGGCACTCGATGTGCACTATGAGCTTCCGCAGATCGCCGACATTGTGGACTGGATCAATGTGATGACCTACGATTTCCACGGCCCGTGGAGTCCCGGTGATGACGTGACGAATTTCAATGCTGCACTCTTTCCCGCGAGTGATGATCCGGCGGAGGAACCGGAACGCACGCAATGGACTTGCGCAGGATCGATCAATGAGTATCTCTCCCGTGGTGTCCCGCCGGCGAAACTCTGTTTGGGTTTGGCGTTCTACGGACGGGGTTATGGCGGGGTGGCGAACATCAATAACGGCCTGTTTCAATCGTACACGGGTGTGAGTCCGAGCGGCACATGGGAATTGGGGGTATACGATTTCTGGGATCTGTCGGTGAATTACGTAAACGCCAACGGATTCAGCAGTCACCGGCACTCCGACGCTGCCGTACCCTGGATCTATAATGCAACGAATCAAGTTTTCATCAGCTACGATGACAGTCTTTCCATCGGCGCGAAAGGAGCATTCATCCGAGAGATGAATCTCGCCGGATCGCTGTGCTGGGAACTCTCGGCGGACAGAAATGCCGTATTGCTTACGGCGGCAGTTCGCGGGATGCATTGCGCAGTACCGGAAGCCGCAACCGTGATCTGCGACGGTGACCACATCTTCCTTCGATTTTACACGCCCGTTGCCGCAAACTACAACGTTTGGAACACGGCCGTCCGCGACAATGACGGCGATCCCGATGGCGGCGCGGACCCGGACTGGACGCTTTCAGGAACCGTCTTCTCGAATGGCGGTGTTGCAGTCTTCGAGGACGCGGTCCCGCTGGAGTTGTTCAAGAACTATGTGGTCACCATGATATGCGACTGAGAAAACAAGTTGACACACTGACACGCAGACACATTAAGGTAGTAGGGTTGAAACCAAAACTCAAGATGACTCTTTCCCGATCGATCGTTCATCGTTCAATGTTCATCGTGCTGCTAT
The DNA here is from genome assembly GCA_964529255.1 of uncultured Alphaproteobacteria bacterium. Lineage (GTDB taxonomy): Bacteria > Electryoneota > RPQS01 > RPQS01 > RPQS01 > CAZVXJ01. Next base: position 8,777 of record CAZGVT010000048.1, read on the forward strand.
TGCTTTTCGCACTGCCGTCATTTGCGCAAAAACTTATGATTCCGATGGATCTTTCGCAGACGGATCATTTGAAGGCCTACGGGGTTGCGTGGAGTGCGCTCAATCGCGGATTGAAAGTCGAGTGGCTGCTGAACTATCGCGGTGGAAGTTTCATGATGGACTTTACCGAGGAGATTGCGGGGGACTGCCGGTTGAAGGGAGTGGGCGCGGAAACGGTCAGCGATCCGGGCGCGGTTTATGGTGAGATCGAGCAGGCGAATATGGAAGTGGTTGTGCTGGAGAAGGCGACGAAGATTGCGATTTATGCTCCCGACGAAGTGCAGGACGGTCCGTGGGATGATGCGGTGAATCTGGCATTGACCTATGCGGAGATTCCCTTCGAGCGAATCTACGACGAAGAGATTCTCAGTGGAAAGCTGGCGAAGTTCGACTGGGTGCATTTGCACCACGAAGATTTCACCGGTCAGTACGGAAAGTTTTATGCCATGTACCGCAACGCGGACTGGTATCAGCAGATGGTAAGGACGGAGGAGTTGCGCGCGCAGAATCTGGGCTACGGAAAGGTGTCGCAGCTCAAGCTGGCGGTGGCGAGGACTTTGCGCAGTTATATCGGGCAGGGCGGTTTTCTGTTTGCGATGTGCAGCGCGACGGACAGCTACGATATTTCGCTGGCCGCGGCGGAGACGGATATCTGCGCGCCGGTATTTGACGGCGACGGATTGGAGCCGGATCATCTGGCGAAGATGCGTTACGATCTGGCGCTGGCATTTCAAAATTACAATCTGATGACCGATCCGAACGTGTACGAGTTTTCGACCATCGACGTTTCGCCGCGCACGGGCCGGATGTCACGCGGCGATGAAGGCGATTATTTTACGCTTTTCGATTTTTCGGCGAAGTATGATCCGGTGCCGTCGATGCTCACGCAGTGTCATACGAGCGTGGTGAAAGGCTTCATGGGGCAGACGACGGCTTTTCACAAGGAATACATTAAGCCGTCGTGTACGATTCTCGCGCAGAACGAGGGGACCGACGAGGTGAAGTATCTGTACGGAAATTTCGGCAAGGGTTTCTTTGCGTTTTACGGCGGGCACGATCCGGAAGATTACCGTCATCAGGTGGGCGATCCGCCGACGAATCTCTCGCTGCACAAGAATTCTCCCGGCTACCGGCTGATTCTGAACAACGTGCTGTTCCCTGCGGCGCGGAAGAAGGAGTTGAAGACGTAGAACGATGTGCCCGATAGCCGAGCATGGCGACGAGTTAGAGAAGAGATTCTGGCGTCAATTTATGTCTTGCCACTTCGCAAGCTATGAAACATTCTGGCAGCGGGAAGTCGTTCCGATAACGAATCGGGACATGAGGCCCGCTCTGTTTAAGACTGATGATGAGTTGAAAGGACTTGACCCGCCGAAGACAAGGCTCAACTGTTACTTCGCACAACTACACTACAGCGTCATGTTCCATTTGGGCGTGGCGCATGGAATAGCGACGCAAGACGACAGTGAAGTTGAGTACACGAACCTCGTAAAGGGCTTCACAGCACTCTTGGCCGCGACCGACATCGCATTCCAACTTCTGTATTGGTGGAAGGATAAGAAAAGTGAATGGGAAGCGATTCGGGAGCGATGCGAAAAGAGCGCAACGGCTGAGAAGCACCTGTTTGTCTGCCTCGAAGAGAGCGCGAAGTCCTTTGATCGCAAGTGGAGAGAGTGCACGTCAAATGGCGCAAAGGCTCTAAGACTCATCCGTGACTATCGTGACAAGCTTGTACACAGGGACGTTGGTCTTGCAGTGCTACGAAATGGTGTTGCGTGCTTCGTAAAAGTAGAACTCCAGGACAAGTACGGTGAATGGGGAACTGCAGTTGATCAAGATGACTTCGCTCCTGCATCTGGTATCTTGTGGCCTTCATGGAAGCAAACCGTGGACTATATTGAACAGAAGTGGAAAGAGGTGCTGATCAATTAGTTAGGCAGCCACATTGGGCCGCGGCTACAAACCTCGCGCAAACCCATGCGCTTGTCCGCAACTCAAACATGATAGGGAGGTTGCAATTCATCCTTGAAACAGCGGCGGCGCCCCTGCTTCCATTGAACAGGGGAGAATTGACATTCGGCTGAGTCCAAAACAAGAAGAGGAGAACGAACCATGAAGAGCCAAGCTGTCAAGTTCGCGGCTGCGCTGTTGCTGGTGTTGCCTTTCGCGCTGTTTGGACAGGCTTACGAGGCGGAACTGCCCGTTTACCTGCAGGACCGGGGATCGGGCATGCCGACCTCGATGTTCGGGACGTATGTACACAAGGGCGAGTTGTTGTTTTATCCGTTTTGGGAATATTATTACAATCCGGATGAAGAATACAAGCCGGAAGAGTTGGGCTACGGAGTGGACAAGGATTTTCGCAGCGAGTTTCGCGCGAATGAGCGCTTGATCTTTGCAGTGTACGGGGTCACGGATCGGTTGAATCTGGAAGTTGAAGCGGCGCAGATCTCCGCGGAACTCAACAAGTCGCCCGATGATCCGTCTTCGATGCCGAGTGAATTGGAAGAGTCGGGTTTGGGGGACGTGCAGACGCAGTTCAATTTCTACTGGCGGCCCGAAACGGAACGCGGACTTGGAGCGTGGAGCTATTTCGAAACCGTGTATCCATTCAACAAGGACAAGGCACTGACCGGTACGGCGGATTTCGAATTCAAGCTTGGCCAGGGAATTGCCAGGGGATTCTCGTGGGGAACCATGTTTCTGCGGGCGGGAGCGGAATACAGTCTGGACGAAAACAAAGGGGAGCTGGGCGAGATCGCGCTGGAGTATCTTAGGCGACTCAACAAGAGCTGGCGAGTCTACACGGGTGTTGAAGGTGTGCAAGACGAGTGGGAACTCATCACGGAGGCGCAGTATCACCTGGTGAAGGACCGGTTATTCTTCAAGTTCAACAATGCCTTCGGTTTGACTTCGAAAGCTCCGGACTGGGCACCGGAATACGGCATCATGATCGGGTTTTGACGCAATCATGGCTGCGCGACGCGTGGGGCCGGTGCGACGATGTTCGCGCCGCCCCAGCATTGCGCATGGGCTTGACTTTGCGGACCGGAATCGGTATCTTGCATAGCCATTCCGGGGATTGCCCATGATCATCCGCCTATACTCGCTAATCGTGGTCATTCAGTTCATTTCGTGCGGCGCAGGCATTCAATCGCCGCCGAAACTGGACGGAGAGACCAAGCGCGCGCTTCACGCCTGCCTCGATTCGCAGCGCAGGACACCGCAGGAGTATGTGGTCGAGAAGTTCAGGGATCATGATGTCGTCATACTTGGTGAATATCATCGTATCCGCGAAAACGTTCTGCTGGTTCATGAGCTGATTCCACTTCTTCACCGGAGTGGAATTCGCGTTTTAGCCACTGAATTCGCCAGGCGGGAGGATCAGCGGCTAATCGACAGTTTACTTGCCGGAGGAGATTATGATGAACCGCTGGCACGCGAGATTACTTTTCGCCAGCTCATGTCCTGGGGCTTTCAGGAGTATGTCGACATTTTCCGGGCAGCATGGGAACTGAACCACTCGCTGCCGGACAGTGTGCCTCACTTTCGGATCATCGGCATGAATGATTCGCCGGACTGGTCGGTGGTGAAGACTCAGGAAGATCGGGAGAAAGACGAAATCAAGCGGCAGGTTTGGCGCGGCGGCGGGGAACATCTGTGGGCGAAGTCAGTCACGGATGTGGTCAGTACGGGCGAGAAAGCGCTTGTCTATTGCGGGATCCATCACGGGTTCAGCCGCTACAACCAGCCCATAGTCAGCGAGGGCAAATTTATTCGCTTTGACACGACGCGCACCGGCAATTATCTCAGGCGCGCGCTCGGGGATCGTGTGATGACGGTCTTCCTTCACGCACTGTGGCCGCCACGGTCCGGTTACGGCAGCGAGCACGTGTATGCTGCGGACGGACAGATCGACGCGCTCTTTGCGGAGCTTGGTGCGCAGTACTATCCTGTCGGCATTGATTTAACAGGAGCGCCATTTGGAAATCTGACGGGCGCGAAATCGGTGTACAGCCAAGGATATGCGGATTTCACAATCGGGCAGTTCGCCGACGGTTGGATCTTTCAGTGCCCGCTTTCGCAGTATCACGGCGTGACGCCGATAGCCGATTTCATTACGGAACAGAATGTGGAGCGTGCCAAGCGGCAATCTCCGAATCCGGCGCTTCGAGAAATGTCGGTGGCGGAGCTGAATGAGATGATCGTTCGGGATGCAGGGCAAAGTTGGTGGATTGGAAAATACAAATAGGCAACCCAAAACCCAATAGCGGAGAAGTTAATGAGAACGCTTGTTTGCAGTTTAATGTGTCTGCTTTTCCTTGCCGCCTCGCTCTTTGCGGCAGAAGAAGAGAAAAAGGTTGGTATGACTGTGCCGACCACCGGCAATGCAAAGATGACCGGCGAGATTTCAGTGAAGGCGATTCCCGCGACGACTTGCGCCAGCGTGAAGGTGACGGCGACTTCGTGCACACCGGAAGGCGGCTACAAGGAAGGCAATGAAGGCTACGATCAGGCCTACGAGGCCATGATGACCAAGGCCTTTGGCTCACTGACCGGGTGGATGCAAGCGGGGAACAATCCAATGGGGCCGGCGATGGCAATCTACCACGAAGATCCCACGTCGACGGCGGTGAAGGATCTCACGTGTACGGTGGCATTTCCTGCGGCGAAGGATGCCAAGGGCAACGATCAGATAAAGGTTGAGGAGATGGCGGAGTACGATGCGGCGGTTGTTCAGTATACAGGGGACTACAATGAGTCGGGGCCGATTTGGAATGCGTTGCAGAAATGGATTACCGACAACGGCTACATTATGGCGGGCGCGCCGATGGAAGTCTACCTGAAGGGTCCGCATGAGACGCAGAAGCCGGAAGAGTATCTGACAGAGATTCGCTGGCCGGTGAAGAAGGCCGAGCCGAAGAAGTAACGAATTCGCAGGAAAGTGAAAGCAAAGGGCGACCGCGATGGCCGCCC
>CAZGVT010000049.1:0-13689 GCA_964529255.1 uncultured Alphaproteobacteria bacterium
ACGGGTCAATGGGTCAGTGACATCAGTCACCCTGGATGGGAAACAACCGGAATGGAGCTTGGTCCACTGGTTGGTAATTCGGATTGCGTTCTGTGGGAGGCACAAATTGATCAAAACAACTCATCCGGTGTCTGGCGATTCGTTGCATATCAAGTCCCGCCCTATTGCTCGTGTTCAGACACCGGTCGGTGTTGTTACTGTGACGGAGCGGGCATCCCGCGGTGTGCGCAAGGCACTCAAGCACAATGTACCGCTTTAGGCGGAGAGTGGTTAGCTGGTTCCACGTGTGACCTTCCATGTCCGAGCCATGCACAGGTTCGAGCGGACGTTTTGCCGCTCGATACGTTGGAGTGTATCAATGGCGTCTACACCCCGAACCCTTTCAGTCTAGGTATCACGATCAGCAACTATGGCCCGACTACGTGCAACAATATCAGCGTAATCGCAAGCTACATTTCCGGATCGGGAGGCACGGCAACGGTGATCGGCAGCCCGGTGTTCATTCCATCCTTAAGTCCGCAAACAGGTGCCGCTCCGTACCTGAACGGTCAGATTGCTTCTGCCACTGGAACAGGCGGAAACATCTGCTTCATGATTATTGTCTCGTCAGACTGTTGCGGACCAGACACAGTATACCAATGTGTGTACATTCCACCGTGCCCATGCCCATACACTGATCTCGATAGTCCTGGAGCGTTCGGAGGCAACGAAGCAGGAAATAATTACTGTGGCTATGTTTCATTTCCAGGATGTCCTGACACTCTTTGTGGCCACATCCGCCCGCCTGATTACACGGGACTCCCCGATGAAGACTGGTACACGATATCTCCACCTTATTATCCACAGTGCACGCGATTCGTAATCGACATATTCGGCAACGATACACCTGGCCGACATCCATTTGGACAAGGATTGAATCCCATTGTAGAAATATATGAGGCCAATTGCGCAACCCTGTGGGCATACGACGATGACGGCGGGAGCGGCACGGATAGCAGATTGGAGGTTTGCGTACCATCGACGGGAGATTACCACATCAGGGTTACGGGCGCAAATGATACAGAGGGGCCATATATCCTAGCCGTCGCTTGTGAACCTTGTCTGTGTGGCCAGTGCTGTTATTGTGATTCGGCAGTAGTTGGCTGTGCCGTTACGACCTCGGCAATATGTGATCAAATGAACGGCATCTGGACCCAGGGGCTGACGTGCAACGATCCCTGTCCGATGATTCCGGGAATTGATATTGACAGTCCCGGCGCGCAAGCCGTGACGTGCAGCAGCGGAGTGATCGTACCGAATCCATATCTTGTCAGCGCGAACATCTACAATCACCAGACTACCGACTGTCAGGATGTGTCCGTGTCACTCGCAGTTTCCATGAGTAGTGGTGTGACAGGAACGGTTTTGAACAGCCCGATTTACCTTGGGAACATGAGCGGGCAGACCGGGAGCAGTGTCGCCTTCAATGTTCAGCTCAGCAACATCAATCCCGGTGGAGCATATATCTGTTATCAGATGATCACTGAGTCAGCCGGCTGCTGCAATGACTCCGTGTTTATCTGCGACACTATCCCGCCCTGCCCCTGCCCATACACCGACTATGACTTCGAATATCCTGAGCCGGGAGTACCGCAGAATATGGACAACGACTCCTGCAACACTTTTTTGCTCGACTGCGGCGTGTGCGGCTGCGGCGAGATCAGTTCAGCAGGCGACGTGGACTGGTATCCGATCTACAACTTCGGCGCGCTGTGCAACCGGTTGATCCTGAACGTCTACGGAAACGATACACCCCTTCAGTTCCCATACGGCAAGGGTTTAAATCCCAAGATTCAGCTCTATCACGACGATTGCGTCAGCCAGATTGCCTGGGATGACAACTCCGGAATCGGCAACGACAGCTATCTCAGCGCCTGCCTGCCGACCGGGAATTACCGGCTCAAGATCACGGGCGTCGGCAACTCCACGGGACCCTACATCCTTTGCACAGCGTGCGAGCCGTGCAGTTGCTCCGCACCCTGCGACGATGCCTGCGATCACCAGCTCACGAGTTTGCAGAACTGGTGGCAGCTCGACGAACTTTCAGGCAACACTGCCAACGAAGGCGTGAATCAGCGGGACGGCGGATGGATCAACTCTCCGGTTCCTCAACCGGGCAAGGTCGGAGCGAGTCTCAGATTCAACGGCACAAATTACGTCTCGGTGTCGTCGCACCCGCTGGTGGAAACCGGCTCCAACAGCTTCAGCTTGGATGCCTGGATAAACATCGACAACCATCCGGTTCCTGCGGCACCGATGCCGATCGCCGGAAAGACGGATGCGTCGGGCCGAGGGTTCCTCCTGTATATCGACATCCTCGGATACCTGGCCGGCTGGGTGAAGGACGGAAATGTGAGCAATGACCTGATTGCCATCGATCCCGTCGTCGTTCCGCCCGGCTGGCATTTTGTGACGATGACCTTCACCAAACACGACGCAACGCATCCAAACGACGTGCTTACATTGTACAGGTGTGGTAATGTGGTTCAGCAACTTACCGCTCCGACGAATCTTGGTCCGTTTACGAACAATGCGCCGTTTGAGATCGCGAATACTCAGTTCCCGTTCTTCGCGAAGTTCATGGGCCGCATTGACGAGGTGGAACTCTGGCGAAGAGACTTAAGACAGGACGAGGTACAGGCACTGTGCAATACCGATTCTTTTGGCAAGTGCAAGGAGTTCTGCCACCTCCCGTGGGATCGCTACCTTTGCTGGCTCTCGAATACGGCAACGGTCGGTGTTACTCTCTGCAACTTCACTCCGTACGCGCAGACGTACAACTGGACCGTCAGCGGCGTAACCCCGTACACCTGGCAGTGCCCGTTCGTGCCACCGGTCGCGTACAGTTGGCCACCGATCTGGGGACCGCCAACTCCGTCCGTTGCACCCGGCACCTGTGTCACGATTCCCCTCACGATCACTGCACCTCCGGGACTGGGTTTCAACGACGTATCGTGTTATCAAGTGAACTTCACAAGCAGTTCGGGCAAGACGTTCTGCTGCAAAGGCTCGATTTGGGGACGGAGAAGATGGTGCTTCCACTTAAACGAGTGGGAGATTAGCCCGCTGTCCGTCCGCGTAGGCGCTGACTCAACGTTCGTGCTCAGTGTCACAAACGAGTCTGATTCTTCGGGCGTGCTGGCATATACTCTGGACGTAATGTCACCGGATCCGCTCCTCCCCGGTGTCATGATCAACGGATTGCCTGCCGGCGACATTTATGAGGGCACACTTGCCGTTCCGCTGGGCCAGACAGGACAACTTCCCATCACCCTGCAAATGCCGGAAGACCAGCCGCTAAACATGTACGATCTGATGATTGGTTGGGATGAGAGTGGCGACAATGTGCCTGAGTTTCCGTTGAGCATTAGCGTGCGTAGCGAGCCGGCGTCGGCACCCCCGCCCGACCCGGCAAACGTCGTCATTCATCGGGGTACACTCGGTGAATGGAGATTGAGCTGGGAGTTGATACCTGAAGCGGCGGTCTATAACATCTACTCGGCGGATACTCCCGATGCACCACCGGAAACCTGGACTTTCGTCGGAATTACCTCGTCGAACTCGTTTGCAATTAGCTTTGGTCCGCCGCCGGCCGCCAAGAAATTCTACTTTGTCAAAGCGGAGAACTGAGGTTGAATGTCGATGGCTCCGCCTGTTATACTGCACCGACAGGCGGAGCCCGCCGGCTGGGTTCACAATCTCAGCGCTGAACGGGCGCGGCTATCTTGATCCGGGAAAGTTCCACAGAGTCAGTACGATGAGACCACGATGAGCCAGCAGCAAGGTCCGTAAGTGCGGAAATCCCCCCACACATTGTGGGGGGATTTAGACTATTGACAAAACCGATCGATTTTTGAGGGGCCTGTCTTGGGAGCCGCGAAGTGACTCTCAATTCGCCACGCGAGCACTCACGAGTTCTCGAACGTGATCGGCACGGCGGTCGGCTGCAAGCAGCCAACACGGCCCGGGCCTGTGTCAGCAACCAGATCCCCCCACACATTGTGGGGGGATTTTCTACTTGCGGTTTCGTTAATTCTGAAAACAGCTTGTCTCGAAGACAAGTTGCGAACTCGGACGATTGGACAGATTCGATTTGTGGCAAGATATTTTAAGGGTCGAACCGGCAAGATTCCGGCCGGGTTGCGCGCCATCCGAGACGATCTCACCCTGAAGTAGTAAAGCGCTTAACCCGGCTCGGCGGTTAATCTTACACCTGACCGGGTAGCTTCAGCAAACTGAATTGAGGTGATGGCTCACAGAACGCAGTTTCAAATTCTTAACTATCTTCATGCATTCATACCAATCTATTGACATTGGTAACAATCGGTGTTAACATTCTCGTAACATGGTTGACTTTGGATAGTTCGGCTTTGGTGAGCCGACGAGGATGTTTATCCTAATATAATTTAAGGAGTTGGAAAATGATGCTCGCGCTTTTCATTTTCCGGCATACTACCAGTCGAAGCCCCCGCCCGAAAAATGGAGCTGCCTCTCCATTTCGTGCTGGGGCTTTGTTATCGTGGAGCCGTCTCGTGACCGTCACCTTCGGAATTGCAGGGCTGGGAGCCTTTGTATTCGCCCAGCCACCGGGCAGCGTAGTCATCACGGAAGTGATGTATGACGACACCGCCAGCGGAGCCAATCCCGACGTGGAGTGGGTTGAGATCTATAATACGACCGGGAATCCAATTGTCCTCGACAATTGGATTCTCACGGATGGTAATGTCTATCCACCGCCATCATCGGAAGGTGCAATCGAAATTCCCTTTGGAACGCTAATTCATCCGGGACAGTTTCTGGTTCTGGCAAAGCAGAGCATTCCCGAAATCCCGCAGGCGATTTTGTGCGCGGAGATTGATCCCGTCTGGGGACTCAGCAATTTCGGCGACAATCTGGCGCTGTTTGACCCAATCGGGATCCCAATTGACGGCTCTCTCACGCTGAACTATCCCGACTTGTCGCCGTCCAATTCGGGAATCTCCATCGAAAAATGCGATGTGAACTCGCCGTGGTCACCCGACCCCTTGCAGTGGCACACTTCAACGAACTTCTTCTCCACTGGCCGCTATCAGCTCTGTACGCCCGGATTCAGCAACAGCCCGTGCACGATCAACAATGACGACTGCTTCAATGCCCCGACCGTTGGTCTGGGAAGCAGGAGCTTCTCCAACGTCGGCGCAACTACCGACGGGCCGCCGGATCCCTATCCCTGCGATGTCCCGGCGGACATTTGGTACTGCTTCGAGGTGTTCGCGGCGCTCTGCCCCCGTGTCCTCCAAGTCAGCCTGTGCGGCAGCGGCTATGATACCCAGCTTGCCGTCTATGGACCCTATCCCAACTGCCAATGCCCCGACCCGGGAACCGCCATGATGTGCGACGATGATTTCTGCGGTGTGGCCAGCGGTTCGCAAGTCGTGTTCCCCGCCCCCCCCGGCTTCTACATGATCCGCATCGGCGGTTTCGCCGGGGCACAGGGAACGGGCGTCATGGACATCTCCTTCGTGGACCCGCCGCCATCAAATGATAGCTGTGCTTCTGCGCAAATTATTTCATCCGGCAACTACGGCTTCACCACCTGCGGAGCGACAACCGACGGACCGCTGGATCCCTATCCCTGCGACTGCCCTGCCGATATCTGGTACCGCTGGCAGGCTCCGTGCGATGGCAATGCACGCGTTTCGCTCTGTGGAAGTTCCTATAACACCCAGGTTGCCATCTATCCCGCCGGCGTGAGCGGCAATTGCCCCGCTCCCGGAATGGCTCTCGCCTGTAACGACGACTTCTGTGGACAGCAATCCGAAGTCAACTGGAACGTAGTTGACAATGAGTGGTATTTCGTGCGCATCGGCGGATTCAATGGCGCACGCGGGTTCGGCACATTTACCATCGAAACGACTCCGCCCTGCTCCGAAGGCCCGTGCGTCAATGTCGGTTACATTCGCGTCACTCCGTCAGACGGCCTGCTTGATCATTCCGGCATCATCAACTACGTCGCCGTCGAGTTGACGAATACGTTGAACGAAACGTCGCCGCTCACCTTGCGTGTCTCAACCTGCGAAGACACGGCAACCGTTCAGGATACGCTCGATCCGCTTGAGTGCAAACTGCTCAATCTGCCCCTTTCGTTCTCACCGAGCGCGAATTGCGCGGTGGATTTTGTGCAGGTCGAAGCTCTCAACGCAGGGTCATGCGGCGCAAATGCGTCCAGCGCCAAACGGTTCCCCCGCGCATACGAACCCTTCCAGATCGTAAAGCGGCATGACAGCTCGTCGCCTGTGTTCTATCAGGCTCTGGTCAACGGCGAGTCGCCCAAGGCCGTTGAAATCCGCTGGTATCATAGTGGACCGTGTTCCGTCCAGTATTTCAAAATCCGCCTTGGCGAGAATATCATGGACAACCTGCGCGATCCCATCACCGTGACCGCGTTTGCCAATGACGGTCCGGGCGGACTTCCGGGAACGCCGCTCATGACCGCTCCCGGACTCACAACAAGATCTTCAGAAAGCTGGGCGGTGTACGCCATTCCTCCGGAACCGATACCCGTCAGCAGTGGAGCCATCTACGCGGCCGTGGAGCTCACTTCGCATTGTGCACCGGGCGGCTCGGAAGCGATCTCGTGTGATGCGGAGGTTGACACCCCGGAGGTGTATTTTCAGTACGAGACCGGCAGCTGGGTTCCGTTTGTTCCACCCGGCGATTTCATGATTGATGCCTACTTGCGTTGCCCGTGCGAAACCGCCGGACAATCGGCGACGATGGAGTACGAGTACGTAACTTCCGATGATCCCGGCGGTCCCGTCTTCAACTGGGAGGATGTGTCCGCGACCGGTATCACGTGGAGCGATTCCTGCCCCAATTGCAATTTCCAGACGCTTTGCTTTTCTTTTCCGTTCGGTGGACAGTTCAGACCTGAGATCAAGGTGTCACTGAATGGATTGCTTTCCTTTCAGGATCCGGGACTCGGAGTCGCACACGCTGCCATGCCGAACAGCGCCTACCCCAACGAGGTGATTGCCCCGCTGTGGACCGAATCCGAGTCGTGCATCGACTATTCGGGTGAAATCTATTATTGGGAGGCTCCGGACAGTTCCCGCGTCGTCATTCAGTGGGACAACATCCTGGCGAACAACGAGCGGCTGACGTTTGAAGCGATCCTCTATCCGACCGGCGAAATCCTCTGTCAATATCTGGATGCGCCGACTCTTCTAAACTATACCGTCGGCCTTGAAAACGCAAGCGGGACCGACGCGTTGCAAGTCTACACGGACGGCGGCTGCCCGCCGCTCCGGGATGATTTTGCGATTCGCTTTGCGCCGCTTTTGCCGCCGGCCGGACCGTCATCACTGGTCGTCAACGTCTCCGGCAATGATCTCGTGCTCATATGGGACGCGATTCCATCTCACGTGTACTACGAAGTCTATCGCTCAAACGTCGAGTCCTTTCCGGCAGAGAATCGTGAGCTGATCGCAGTGACGACCGACACCTCTTATGTTGATACCGGCGCATTGGACGGTTCTGCTCCGGCTTTCTATCGAGTCATCGCAAGCAACGAGCGGAGGTAGCAATGAAGTTCACGTTAACTTTGGTGTTACTTACTCTGACGCTTTCCCATGCAACTGAAGCGCCGGCCGTCCGGTACACCGTTAGTGATTTCCAGGCCATTGAACGGCAGATCGCGAGTTTTTGTGAAGCTGTTCAATGGCGAATTCAATATGAACAGCAGCGCGTAAGGGAACTGGTTGAGGCGCAGGGACAGAACAGCTATGACATCTGGCCCGCTGAGAACGACTCGCTTCCGGCTTTCGACCCGGACGCATTAACGGCTGAGCTGTCGAGGCAGATGGACGGCAAACAACCACCGGAGCTGGCGGCTTTTAGCGCCAAACTTGATTCCGCCGAGCGCCAATTGCGAAGTCTCGATGAACTGGGATTTCTCCACTTTATTTGGGAGCCATACAGTCCGTTGCAACTGCTGTTTCCGGAAACCTGTTATCTGCTGCCGCCCTACCCGGACCCTTGTCATGCGGCGGCGGTGTGGGCGCAGATGACGACGCACGGCTGGTGGCCTTCATTCATTGATCCGTCGCTTCACATCTTCATACTCATACCGACGATCAACGGAATTTGGACGCAGACTTACATCCCGCTCTACATGCAGAGCAACAAGATTCTGATCGGCCTGTTCCGGCCCAAGCTCATCAGCGACGGATCGACACGGGCCGTCGTGTGGAGTGGAATCGGCTTCGGAGTCCTCGCCGGATTCGACATCTCCGAGAACAATGAAGAAGAGGGTGGCGGAATCCAACTCAACAGCGTCACGCAATCCTCGCCCGTCGGACTGAACGTCCTCATCTACAACCGGATTCACCACAACCATGCCCGAAGCGAAGGTGGAGGGGTATTTGCCAACATCGGCACGATCAACGTGCTCATTGCAAACCAGATCGAAAGCAACACTTCCGAGGACGAGGGGGGGGGATTCTATGCCGACGAGGGGACGATCAATGTCCTGATCGGCAACAGAATAGAGGAAAACCATGCGGACGTGCGCGGCGGCGGGGCATCGTTTCATCCGCTTAGTACCGTCTATATGAACGGTAACCGCTTCGAAGGCAATAGTGCGCCAATCGGCGGCGGAGCATATTTGCCCACAAGTTTTCCGATCATCGCCCGCGACAATCGCTATAACGAAAATTTTGCAGAGATTGGCGAAGGCGGTGGAGTGTACGACGATGGCTCGTACCACGTGGATTATAGCCATGAGAAATTTACGCGCAACTATTCACCGGTAGTTTCCGGAGGATACCATCGCACGCTTGCCGCGCCGGGAAGTGAATCTTACACATTGCGCGCGTTCCGATTCCGGGGAAATCACGCACCGAAGGGCGGTGCCATTTACATATTACCCGGATTCGACGGGGTTCAGTTGCACGGATGCGCTTTCGACGGTAACTACGCGGATACATCCGGAGGCGCGGTGTGGATTCCACCCGATCAAGCGGAGATTGAAATCGCCGGTTGCCACTTTCTCGCCAATCACGCTCTGGTAGGAAGCGCAGTCTATTTTGTTAAGGATCCCGGCATATCAACTATTGTAAATGTGCTCCGCTCGCGATTCGGCGCCAATTATGTCACGAGTGCGCACGGCGGCGCCTGTTATTTCGTGACGACCGGCGGAGACATGACAGTGCGCATTGACACGTCTGTATTTGACGGCGTCAACCAGACTCCGTTTTATGGTGGTGCGCTGCATGTTGCAGGTCCGGCGACTCGCCTGCTGATCAGCGCCAGCGAATTTTCGGCCAATCAAGCGGATCGCGGCGGAGCGATCTGGGCGCCTGCGATTTCGGAGTTTCGCGTCGTGTCATCCCGGTTTATGGGCAACTTCGCTTCTCATGGAGGCGGCGCGATCTGGTATCCGGACGGTGACTATGCCGATTTTTCCATTGACTCTTCGCACTTCGAAGGGAATAAGACCTTTGAGCGGGGCGGCGCGCTATGGGTGAACGAGCAAGCAAACGTGCTAGTGCGGCACACGACGTTTCAATCCAATCTTGCGGATAGCGGCGGGGCGATTGCGATCACCGACACAGGCTCTGCGATTCGTTTGCTGGAAGACTCGCTTTTCAGCAATGTAGCGGACGAAGTTGGCGGAGCGGTTTACGTCGCGATGCAGGCCAACTTGGATACAATATCCGGCTGTGTCTTCAGCGGCAATGCGGTCGATCCGAATTCGCTCGTGAACACGATCACGACCGGGCTTGGCGGAGCGATTTACCTTCACAGCACTTTATACGATGAAGATATCGTGAACTGCACATTCGTTTCCAATGACGCGTTGTGGGGTGGCGCGATTGCGCTGGATACCTTTCGCGTGCCATTCCGCATTGTCGGCTCAAGCTTCATCTCTAACGGCGCAGACCGTGGAAACGCGGGGATTGGCTGCGGCGGGGCCATTTTCATCAACGGCTCCAATTTGGACATTGTCATCGGCACTCCCGCCGTCTTGGATTCGAATTACTTCGAGCGCAACACCGCGGAATCGGGCGGCGCAATTGCTGTCTTCTCGGGTTCGTCACCCATCTTTCAGAACAACAACTTTCAGCAGAACAAGGCCGACCGCAACGGCGACGGCACGGGAATGGGTGGGGCCATTCTTGCGCACGATGATCGCAGCGATCTGATTATCGGTGGCAACGCAGTACAAAACGAAGACAACACGTTCGCCTACAATGTCGCGGGAACTGCCGGTGCCTCTCGTGAGGGTCGGGGAGGCGCGATTGGAGTACGCTACGGCGCCAGCCCGTTCATTCGCGGGAATCACTTCTACTATAACGGCGCGACATACGCCGGGGCGGGAATCGCTGACTCCACTCATGTGATTGACAGCACGGTTATCGGCGGCGTCAATGACGACGAGATCATTCTTTCGATGAATGATCCGGTACCGTTTCAAGCCTTACAGTACGGCAATCGCATTTTCAATACCTGTGACGACATCGAAATTGACAGTGCTGATTTGCCTACGATTGTCCTGCCCGAGGATTCCGTGCGCATTTGTTGCTGTTACAACGGTTCCGGAGCAATCATCGAAATGCCGTTCCCGGCGAATTGGCTGCCTGACAGTTCATTCCACTTTCCGGTTGATCCTGAACTGGAAGTGGTGGAATGCAGCCCGATTGATGATCCTGAAATCGAGATGAATCAGCAAACTTTCGACCTGTTGCAGAGCGCCGCCGTACCGGATTCCGTGCGCTGGCCCGCCGACCGTGACAGTTTCTGTTTTGTTTGGCCGATTAACATGCCAATCTGGCCGGATTCGGACTGGGTGCCTGACACGACGTCCTGGCGGCAGGAAGCGCCGGCCACATCGTCTTGGGGGCGCGATGAATACTACGGGTTAATGAGTAATCGTCCGGATAGAAATCCGCTTGACGATGTATACTTTCCAGATGGACTCGGTATGCTGGATCCGTGTGACATCACCGGTAACTATGTTCCACTGTTCGGCGGCGGGATTTCGGTTGAAGGTGTTGCGCGTCCGACCATCTCGGGCAATCTGATTGATCACAATTGCGCAGATTCCATCGGCGGCGGGGTGTGGGTGGATGAGACCATTACCGGCGCGCGCATCGGACTTGCGGATTCGCTCGCGGATTCTCTGAGCACCGACCACAAGAACTTCGTACAGCGAAATGCCGCTCCCTATGGCGGCGGTTTGGGTTTCGCCGGAGGCTCGTGGGCACCAATCGTGAACGACATCATCGGCGGGCGTACCGACAGTCTTGGAAATATGGCCTGCGAGCGAGGCGGCGGATTCTATATCACCGAATCCGCCTATCCTTCCATCGGCGACACGGCAAAAGAGCGCAACAACTTGGTCAGGCACAACAAGGCGTTTTTCGACATCGGCGGCGGATTGGCGGTGGTCGGAAACGCCGCTCCGGTGTTGCGCGGAAATCGTGTCTTCAACAATCGCTGTGGGGATCGCGATGCTCAATTCAATGCGGATCCGTTTACGGCTGACGGCGGTGGTATCGGCATTGAAAGTGCAGCGCCGGAGATCCGCTACAACTGGATCATAGACAATTTTGCCTGTGACGAAGGCGGCGGGATTTCAAGCGACGGCAATGCGGGAAGTATCTCGCACAATACGATCGCACTGAATGACGCTTTCAACGGAGGCAGCGGTGTTCGCTTCGCGGGAACAATGGCCTCTGACTTCGTCGACAACAACATTGTGCAGTATGGCCCATGGGAATCCAGCGGAGTTTATTCGGCGAGCGGAGGACTACCCATTACATACTCGCACAACAACGTGTTCTCCTTGACTGCACGGAACTACGAAAACATCCTGCTTGATCCCGAATGCATGTCGGATAATTTCTCGCTGCCCTCGCTGTTCGTGGATCCACTGAGCGACGATTATCGACTGGCGAGCAATTCGCCGTTACGGAGTATCGCATCGGACGGGGGAGATTTGGGCTGGAACTTTTCGCTGGATGCGCCGGTGATTCTCACACTCGACACCGTTCAAGTATCATCCGGCGGAAGCATACAGGCGGCGATCAATATGGCGGATAAAGGCGACGTGGTGCTTGTGGATACCGGATTGTATGTCGAGAACCTGACCCTGAAGAGTGGCGTGATTTTGAAATCAGTTTGTGGAGCGGACAGCACGCACTTGCGCCCGGCTTCTGCCGTTCTGCCGATCATGAGCGGCGATTCGCTGCATCACACGACGTCTGTATCGGGCTTCCTGATGGTACGCGAGGGTGTGAACGGATTCACACTCACAGGCACGTCGCGACCCTACATTTTCGCGAACGTAATTGACAGTTGCGATACCGGAGTTGTGCAACGTGACACCAGTGTGGCATGGGTTCAGCATAATACATATTTCGAAAACAGCATGGGCATTTACTGTCTTGACAGCCTGGCCGTGCTCAGCCACAACATATTCGATGGTACAGTCGGATTGTCCGTGGGCATTTCGTCCGATGATAACCCGGACTTGAGATACCCGCATGCACGGCGGAACGATTTTGCGTCGGGGAATCCAACCGGTAATCCGCATAATATCTCGGGCGCTCCGCAGTTCCGCGACTCTGCAAGTATGGATTTCCACCTGCGCTGCAATTCGCCATGCCGGCCCGAAGTCACGCTGGATTCAACTCTGATTGGCGCGCTCGAATTTGATCGGGACTTCGATCTGACCGGGAACTTTATTGTACAGGGCGCCGCCGGTCAGGACGTGTTCGTTCCGTTCCTGTTACGCAGTGCCGTCACGAGTCCATTGATCAATCTTGGTCTTTACTTCTCAGACTCGCTCGGCTGGACTCTAACTCCGGACACTTCGCTCATCACCACGCTCGCCGCACAGAATGATTGCACATTCACGGTGGTGGTACAGATACCCATCGGAGCAGCTGTTGGTACGGTTGATACCGTCGGATGCCGCGTGCAGTTTGGAGCAGACACCTGCCAGCGAAAGTACGTTGAGAGTTACGTGCGCGTGTTGCCAAATTCCGGAGCGGCCGCGAATCTCGTAATTTACCGGTCATCAAACAACGCCGTCTTGACTTGGCGAGATTTTGGCGATGACTGCGTTTATTCCGTCCTGGCTTCGGACAATCCCGCATTTGGATTTGCCCAGATTGCCCAAACGACCGATACATCCTATGTTGATACCAATGTCCTGAATCTGCCGGCAAAGAGATTCTATCTGATCGAAGTGATCGGACAGGCGGCGGTGGCTGACCCGGACAACGATCCCGCGCAGCATGGAAAATAAGTCCGACGATGCCGCCGGAGATGTGGATGTGAGGTGATAAAGCATGACGCCTCATAGTGTCAAGGGATTTCAGGCCAACTAAACAACCCCGTCTCATTGAGGCGGGGTTGTTTATGACAGGCGAGTCCGGTTGTCAATCTCAATACTCGTTCAGGCCACTCAGACAATCTCCGTATTATTCGCCGATCCGGTCGGCTGCAAGCAGCCGACACGGCTCGAAAGGGATTTCAGGCCAAATAAACAACCCCGTCTCGTTGAGGCGGGGTTGTTTATGAGAGGCGAGTCCGGTTGTCAATCTCAATACTCGTTCAGGCCACTCAGACTAACTCCATATTATTCGCTGGCCCGGTCGGCTG
>CAZGVT010000050.1:0-13662 GCA_964529255.1 uncultured Alphaproteobacteria bacterium
GGTTGGTCGTGCCCCGGTTCATAAGTATCCGCCGGCCAGAAGCGCGACGAATCGGGCGTGAGCACTTCGTCAATCAACAGGATTTCGCCGCCACGTAAACCGAACTCGAATTTCGTATCGGCGATGATGATTCCCCGTGCCCGCGCATGTTCCCGCGCCGCCGCGTAAATCCGCAGCGAAATTTCCTGCAACTTGGTGGCGGTTTCCTTGCCGATAAGATCGGCCGCCTCCGCAACTGAAATATTCTGATCGTGCCCCTCGTCCGCTTTCGTCGAGGGCGTGAACAGCGGATCGGGAAACTCCTCGCACTGCTTAAGTCCTACGGGCAACTTATAGCCGCAAACTTCTCCCGTTCGTTGATAATCTTTCCATCCCGATCCGGCGATGAACCCCCGCACGATGCACTCCACCGGAATCACTTCGCACTTTTTCACAACGTCGATCTGCTCCGGGCTGATCTCCTCACCGCCTGCGGGGGGGGAGGGGGGAGGCTGCACAAGATGATTCCGCACAATCCCCTCAAATTTCTTCATCCAAAACCGCGTGAGCTTCGCCAGAATCGCGCCGCGTCCGGGAATCGGAGTGGGGAGGACCACGTCGAAGGCGGACAGGCGATCCGTCGTCACAATTGCCAGGTGATCGCCGTCAACTTCGTAAATATCGCGGACTTTGCCGCGACGAAGGAATTTGGGAGTGGAAAGGAGGGTGGTTGGCATCAGGAGTATTTCAGACTTCGGTAGGGGCAGATTGCATCGCCAGCGAGGTGCCGGAGTTTACGCTCCCACGAGCATCTTCACCGCCACCGCGAGCAGGAACACCGCAAATGCGTACTTGAAAGATTTTTTCCCATACTTGCGGTTAAGTGCGCTGCCGATGGGCCCGCCGGCAAATGTGCCGACGAAAATCGGAATCGCGTAGGCGGGAACGATGAACCCCCACGATCCCTCCGGCAGCGAGGCCGCGTGTGATCCGTGAATCGCATAACCAATCGCTCCCGCGACGCACGTCGCCACTCCCACCGCATTGCTCGTTCCCGGCGCGTACTCAAAAGGTACGTGCGCCCACAAGATCATCGCCGGAACCATCACGGCCCCGCCCGCGACTCCCAAATAGGCGGAGAGCAATCCCGCTCCGGCGCCGATCGTCAGCAACTTGAACTGCGAATAGTCATGATTACTCTTCGGCGTCGGCTGCCGCCAGACAATCAGGAAAGCCGTGAGGAAACAGAAGATGATAAATGCAGTGCGCAGCGCGTTGGAAGACGAGATGGCCGCGAGCGTGGAACCGAGGAAGGAAAAAGCCAGTGCCGAAACACCAATCACGACCGCAGCCTTCCACAACACTCTGCCGTGCCGGTGATAGGCATACGCCGAGGAAAGCGCGGTTCCGATAATACCGACAAGAGTAGTTCCAAACGAAAGATGGAACCGCACGGCATCGGGAATACCCTGTGCCTTGAAAACTTCCAGCAGAACGACGGTGATGAGCAGTCCACCGCCAACGCCGAGAAAACCACCGAGTACTCCGGTGGCAAATCCCAAGAGCAATAAAAAGATTGAGGTCAATACCGGAGAGTTTTTGGCTGCGGACGGAACGCGGCGAAAGTTCTATCTGGCCACTACGCGATAGTGAATGTTTAAGCCGACACCTGCCGTATCCACGAAAAAAGTATCCGCCGTCACCGCGTACCCGGTATAGATGCCGTCAGCGACGGGCGAACTGAGAATCTGATAATCTACCGCACACCCGACCTTCTTCCACGCCAGCCGAACGCCGCTGCCGAACGGCTGAATCACAAGTTGCGGAGTGTGCAGCGCAAAGGAATCGCAAAGCGCGGATATGGCGGCGAGAGCATTCACCCGACCGCTCCCGAGTTGACCTGCATACACCGGATTAATCACGTCCAAATCATCCGCCGTGGAAACGATGTAGTTCTCCACCTGTTCGTCAGTCAGCGTCGGTTCGTAGCTAAGCAACAATGCCGCCACGGCCGCCGCATTCGGCGAGGCCATCGAGGTGCCATTCCACGCAACGTAATCCGTCGGCCGGTAAACATTATTCGGCTGAAGGCTCCAGATGGCCACTCCCGGAGCGGAAACGCGCACCCACGATCCGAAACTCGAAAAAGACGCCTTGACGTCGGATTGGTCCGTCGCCGCGACACTAATCACTTGCGGATAAGCCGCCGGATAGACCAGATTGGTGTTGTTGCTGTTACCCGCGGAGGCAAAAACGACAACATTCAAATCACGGGCATATTGCAATGCCGCCTGATATGCGGGATCGATAGAAGAACCGCCGAAAGAAATGCTGATCACGCGCGCGCCGTTATCCGCCGCGTATTGCACGGCCGCTGCGAAATCATCTGTATATCCCGAGCCGCGCAAGGTCCCGCCTCCGTCGATCCAGGCATAACCCGCGCGCACCGGCATAGCCTTCACATTCCAGGATGCCGCCGCCACGCCCCGTCCGTTATTTGTCACGCCGCCCGCCGTACCCATCACATGTGAACCATGGCCGTGCACATCGGGAAAAACCAGATTGTCCATCGGCCCATACTCTTCCCCCACCGCAAACCGCGCCGTGTCGGGAGTATGCGAGACAAAATCCCAACCGACCAGATCGTCTACATAGGCATTATTGTCGTCGTCGATGAGATTATTGTCACTCTCGTCCCAGATCCCGTTGCCATTGAGATCTTCTCCCGGATTGACGCGAATGCCCGCCGCCAAATCCTCGTGCGTAATTTTGCACCCGGTATCGATTGTCGTGACAATTATCTCGGCATTCCCCGATTGAATCTCCCACGCTTCGGGGCAGTGCATCCGCTCCAATCCCCACATATCGTAGATTGCATAGTCATTCGGCAACAACAGCGCCTCGTGCGGATAGATAATGTGCGAGCCGAGCACATTTGCGTCCTTCAGAATCCAGAACTGCGCATCCTCCGCCTGAGCATCCCGCAGTTCAAGCCTGAACCAGTGATTCAAACCGTTCGCATACCACCAATCCCTTTGAACCGGATCGTTTGGTTCGCGGAAAACCGAAATGAGGTCTGTGCTGCTGAAACCAAGATTGCTCAAACTCGGCGGCAGAACTTCGGAGTCTCTTGCCAACTCCGCAGCCCGATCACTGAGTTCCACGAGCAGCCGAGCCGGCAACGCGTCCGCGGCGTTGACAACTCTACCTAAGCACAGCAGAATGACACATAAGCTACACAGAATTCTCATCTCCGCTCCTCTACTCCAATGCTTAATCATGCTTTTCACTCGAGTCCTCGACCGCGAGCACTTTCTCATACTCGTTCATGCTGCCCAGCACTTCCAGCGCCTTTTGGATCTGAACATCGTCGTCAAAAGTCGCTTCAATCCGGCCTCGCGGCCCCCACAAGCTGGTCGCAAGCTCCTGCTCGATGCTATGCCGGATGAACTCTTTTTCAGCGTTAAAATCACGGTCACGGCTTGAATTGAGCAGTGAATCGAGTCCGTCCAGCTTGTCACGCGCCTCCGCGCTGTCTTTCGTCAGGATGGTCCGCAGCGCTTCGATTTCACGCTTGCCGTCCACGTCGTAGCTGAAATTCTGCTTCTGAAGCCAACTCCGGAACTCAAGCAGTCCGGCTTCGTCGAGCTTCTCCGAAGTCAGAGTTTGGTGAGCTTCGCGGTACACATTGGCAAAATCAAAATATGCTCCCTGTCGCCACAGCTCGGTGCCAAGCGGCCCGGGCTTCGGCAAGTCGACCACCACATCGGGATCGATGCCTCCGCCGCTCTCCACCGGACGTCCGTTGCGCGTGAGATACCCCCCCTCCGGCTGCTCGCCCGCCGGCATGACCACGACACTGTCGTTGTCATGGAAGTAGTCGACAGCTTGAATCAACCGTCCCGAAGGAGTGTAGTACTTGGCCGTCGTGAGCTTCAGGGATTCGCCGGACTCAAATGCGATTACCGATTGCACGAGCCCCTTGCCGAACGTCGTCTCGCCGATCAACACTCCGCGATCCAAGTCTTGAACCGCACCGGCCACGATTTCCGAAGCTGAGGCCGATCCACCATCCACGAGGATCGCCAACGGCAATTCTCCGGCCATCGGATCCCCGGGAATCTTGAATACCTGCGTCGGATCCGGTCCCCGTCCCTTCACGACCAGCACTTCCTCGCCTTTCGCGCAGAATCTCTGCAACACGGCAATTGCGGAACTCAACAGCCCTCCAGGATTGCCGCGCAAATCGAGCACGAGCGACGTCATGCCGTCGGACTTCAGTTCTGCCAATGCCTGATCCAACTCCTCCGGTGCGCGGCGAGAGAAGTGCGCGAGTTTGATATAGCCGACTCCGGGCTTGATAAAGCCGGAGTACGGTACGTCCTTGATGTCGATTTCTTTACGCGTGATCACGAAGTCGATCAATTCGTCCGAACCCGCACGCTGAACGGAGAGGGTAACCGTAGATCCTGCATCGCCCCGCAATAATCGAGCGGCATCGTTGGTGCTGAAGCCGCGGGTATCTTTTGTGTCGATCTTCAAAATCTTGTCGCCGTTGCGAATGCCGACCCGCTGAGCGGGCGAATCGTCCATCGCCGAAATCACAGTCAACACTTTGTCCTTGCCGCGAACACCGATTTCAAGCCCCACACCGCCATAACGACCGGAACTGATCACTTCCAGTTCATCGGAGTCTTCCGTGCCGATAAATACGGTATACGGGTCCAAAGTGGCAAGCATGCCGTCGATACCGGCGCGGATGAACTGGTCGGGATCGATCGTGTCTACGTAACGCATAGTTACTTCGCGGTACACGTCGCCGAACAATTCGATGTTATGCCGAACCACTTCATACAGTGAATCCTGCGGCGACGACGGTCGCGCCGCCATTGCAGCCGGCACAAGCCCCACCACGACAATCAGCAATGCAAATCGGGATTTCATGCCACCCTCAAGAGATGAGATCATTTCAGAATCATGAGTTTCTGCGTCGCCGACTGGTCGCGGGAAGCCAGGCGGCAAAGATACAATCCCGAAGCAATGTTCGCCGCGTCAAAAGAAAGCGAATACTCGCCGGGCTCGCGATGCGCGTGAAGGAGCGTTTCCACCTCCCTGCCTAACAAGTCGAATACGCTTAGATGAACTTCGCCCGGAACGGCGATTGTGTAACGAACCGTCGTCCGCGCATTAAACGGATTCGGATAAGCAGGCTGGAGGCCGAAAGAGGTTGCAGTCGCCGGCGTCCGCTCATCCGTCGCAAGCCCCGGCGCGTAAAAGAGGTATCTTGTCGAAAGGCTGCTGCTGCTGGTGTCGGGATAAAGTGAATATGCCTTCACATACCAAACCAGCAGCGTGGAATCCACAATCCCAAAACTGCCCAAATCCACGAAGCCGCAAGTATCTGAAAATGCCACTTGATTGGCTCCGCTCTCCGTGATCACGATCAGACGGTAGGTGACGGTGTCGATGGCGTCGGGATCGTACGAGCTGCTCCAACAAAACTGCACGGGCATGCTTCTGACCGTATCATGATCCGCCGGAGAAATGAGATCAAACGGCCCGTTCGGAGAGTACGGAAAGTAATACGGAAACGCGCCGATATCCGTAATCGTTCCGTCGGGATCATTGGGGCGGGCCGGATCCCCTGCGTTGATGCAGGGCGATTGCTCCTGAAGATGAAAGTCCCCGTCCGGCCAGTTGATGAACAGCGGGTCCAGCAGGAGGTTCCAATAGGCGTCGCATGAATCGTCATTGGCATTCGTCCGGGAAAGCACGCCAAGCCCCTCCGGCGCGAGACCCGTAACGACAAAATTGCCGTCCGAATTCTCAAAAAAATCGCAGTATCCGATGCGTGCGTCAACACAATTTCCTGCGATTTTGCACGCCACGCCAACATTTCGCATCACAACGGTACTGTTCAACTGCGGTGCGGAATTGCCGATCGCAATCCCGGCTCCCGATACGGAACTGTTCTCCAGAATCACGCAATTGGCCAGCAAGGGAGCCGACCCCTCGCTGGAAATGCCGCCTCCAATGTCTGCTTGGTTGCCACGAAAAATCGAATGCTCGATCGATGCTGCATAATACGGCAAGAGCGCCCCGCCGCCATTCTGAGCCTGATTGTTCAGGAACGTGCAAACAGTAAAACGCGAGAATGAGTGCAGATAGGCTCCGCCGCCGCCCGAGGCGGCCAGATTGTCCTCGAAAGAGCACTCCCGGAATTCACCACCTGTACCGTGACAGTATACACCGCCGCCGTTCACGGCTGAATTCGACATGAACTGAGAGCGCTCCGCAAGCACGTATGTACTGTCCGAATACAGCCCGCCTCCGCCATAGTCCGCGTGGTTGTCACGAATCATGCAGTCGCTCAAGCGGACGCCCGACAAAGTGGCGGCCACGCCTCCCCCGTAACGGAAAAACTCGCCGGACGCGATATTATTGCGTATCATGCACTCGGAAAACGACGGATAAGCATTGTCAAAGCTGGCAACACCGCCGCCACGATAAGTTGCCACGTTATTCCGGATGTCGGAATGGGAAAATTGCGGCGAGCTGCCACTGCAGTAGATGGCCCCACAGCCGTCCGGGCGGACGCCTCCCTCTCCGCGAACATGCTCAAAGATGCAGTAATTTAGACTTCCACCGGCCGCGTTGCCGATGAACCGCACGCCCCTCCAATCCGAAATCTCCAGCGGAAACAGCCGC
Source organism: uncultured Alphaproteobacteria bacterium (assembly GCA_964529255.1). Classification (GTDB taxonomy): domain Bacteria; phylum Electryoneota; class RPQS01; order RPQS01; family RPQS01; genus CAZVXJ01. The sequence continues at coordinate 6,688 of CAZGVT010000050.1, forward strand.
GTAAACAAAATCGAATCGCCTTCGGCGCCCAGCGCGTTCAGCCGCCCGCGTACCGTAAACGCGTAACGTCCCGCGAACAGGAACCGCGTTCCGGCGAGCAGCGTCAAGGAGTCGCCCGCTTCAATCGAAATATCGCACCCGACAATCACATCACCGGGGCCAAGTGTTCCGCTTAATTCGCCACAGACATAGAAATACCCACCGCTTTCCGCGCTCTCATACGCGCCGATATCCGGCTGAGTATAAGCAGGTGCCGGCCGTGGGCTGCCTTCCAGATCCTCCGCAGCCGTACTTCCCTCCGCCGCCGATATGCACGGACTTCCGGTTTGCAGTCTCAAATCACCACTCTCGGGTGAAATCAGCAACGGGTCCATCAGCAGATTATTGTCCGAATCGCAGGGATCGCCGTTGAGATTCACCGTGTCAACGACGCCCAGCCCCATCGGGGAGTCTCCGGCGAAATCCCCGGGGAGATTCAATCCAAAAATGCAGTGCCGCACCTCGGTGGAAAGGCTGTTGTCGAACTGCACTGCCTCACCGGAGAGTGAATTCGAGATCACCGAATTCTGTAGCACCGGACCGCTGTTCAAGAGGCAGATGGCGGCGCCGACAGGTGCGGCATTTCCGGAAAACGTAGCGTGCGCAATCGCCAGTGTGGAGCTGTCGGCAACAAACACTCCGCCGCCGCCCGACTGCGCGGTATTGCGGTCCCAAACCGTGTTCTCGAAATCCGAATGAATGCGGTCAAGCCAGCACCCGCCACCGTTGGTCATTGCCGTGTTCTGCACGAATCGTCCGCGCAACATGCGCGGAGCCGCGTCGATTGCGGCGAAACCGCCGCCGTTCTGGGAGAGGTTTGAAATAAATGTGCAGGCCGTGAACGTGGGGGCTGTTGCAGTATGTACGCAGTAGACACCGCCGCCAAACAGCGTTGCCGCGTTGCTCTCAAACCTGCAACGATTCACAGTCGCTGATGAGCCGTTTTGCAGTCGAAGTCCGCCGCCCTCCAGCGCGGTGCTGTTGCCAAGGAAGACGCAATCGTCAATAACCGGAGTGGAGTTCCGGCAGAATATTCCACCTCCCCCGCTCTGCGCAAAATTGTAGGCGATTGTGCAAGAGTCAATGCGTGGAGCTGCTCCATCGCGGCAGTAGAAGCCGCCGCCCTGAATCACCGCTCGATTAAAACGAATCGACGAATTACGAATTGTGGGCCGGCAATTCTGTACTTCAATTCCGCCGCCATAACGGTCATCACCATCGCCAAAACCACGGCCATATTCGATCACGCAGGACTCCAGCCACGAGGTTGAATCCGCACTCAAGAATCGAATACCCTTCCAGCGGCCGGAGTTCAACAAAGTATCCGTTGTGAACACCACCGAATCCCCCGTCACACCGCCGGCAATCAGCTCGCCCAGCACGATCAGTTTATATGGCCCATCGAAATACACCCGTACTCCGCGGTCGATGAAAAGGCTCCCGCCTTCCGGCACAGTGAGATTGCCCTGCACGATCAACGGACTCTGGGCCGGCGTCCACATGCCGCTGACCTCACCTTCCGGCACGAATGTCGAATCCGCCAGACCCACCGTGGGCAGGAGCATGACGAGAAGGCTCCGCAAAAATACGATGCTGAATATGTAAGGCGTACTTTTCATGGCAATATCCGCCGGGCTACCGTAATTTGAACGTCCCCGCACTATCGTTGCGCTCAATCGAGGCAACGTCGACGAACCTCTTCCTGAATTGTGCCAAATACTTCGTCAGCGCTTGGCGAGGCGTCAATCCGCACAAAGCGCGCAGGTTCTCTTTCCGCGAGATGATGATACGCCGCGCGAACGCGCTCGAAAAATTCCAAAGAGTTTCCCTCCAAACGATCCGGGCTTTCATGCGACCTCCGGAAACGGGAGGTGCTCCAGTCGATATCCAGATAGAGGGTGAGGTCGGGAACCACTCCGTCCGTCACGAACGGATGAACCCCGGCAACGGCGGACTCGCCGATCTGTCTCCCCCCTCCCTGATAGGCTGTCGACGAATCGAAGAAACGATCCAGGATGATTACGCAGCGAGGTTTGTTCAGATTTGGCTTGACCACTTCCTCCACAAGCTGAGCGCGCGATGCCGAGTAGAGCAAGTATTCGCAGCGGCCGTGCATCGACGACCACTTCGGGTCCAGAAGAATCGCGCGAATGGCTTCCCCGAGATCGGTTCCTCCCGGTTCGCGTCTTACGATAACTTCCCAACCTTCTCCCACCAGCCAATCCCGCACGCGCTCGATTTGCGTCGATTTTCCCGCCCCGTCGATTCCTTCAAACGTCAAAAGAAAGCTCATGGACTCCCCAAGTCCTGCACAAACCGCACCCGGAAAATTTTCGGCCAGCGTTTGCCTGTAAGGTAAAAATCTCCGGTCGAGCGGTCGTATGCAATCCCATTCAGTGGATGATTCTCAACATCCAACCCGATCTCCCCCCGGAGTCTTGATGCGTCCACAATGCCGGTCGTTTCCCCGGTAGTCGGGTCGATCTCGGCGAGGAAATCTGCTCCGAGGAGGTTTGCAAACACTTTGCCGTCGGCATATTCGAGTTCGTTCAAGTAGTTGAGTCGATTGTTGCCGAGTGTCACCGTCACCGTTCCGGTCCGCGTAAAATCCACGGGCGAACGAAACTGTAAGATGGCCGTGCCGTCACTCATGATCAGACGCGCGCTGTCACTCGTGATGCCCCAGCCTTCGGTCTCGTAGGCCCACAGGTTTTGCCTGCTCAGGTCGAACATGGCATACAGGAACGCCGTGTGTTCCTGCCAGGTGAGCTGGATCAATCGCCCCTGATGCAACGCCAGCCCCTCGCCGAAAAAGCCGTCAGGAAGCGATGTCTCGTCAAGCAGATCACCCGTCTTGGCGTCAAGCTTCTGCACGGACGACGAGCCGTACAGCCCCGTGCTTTCGTACAGATGACCCTCGTGATACAGCAAGCCCTGTGTAAAGCTCTCAGGATCGTGCGGTATCTCTCCAAGGATTTCGATGGTCTGGACTGTCGCGCCTGCCGCGCGCGCAATCCGGCCAATGTCCGCCTGAGCCATTGCGGCACAGTTCAGGGCGGCAAGCAACGCCAACGCGAGTTGTGTCTTCATGATCTGCTGCGATTGGAACGCTTGACGGTGCCCGTGCCTGCCGAATCGACGGCCGCCTGCACCGACCCTCCGCGAAGGATCAGCACGATCCCTATGACCACAAGACCGATCGATAAGAGTTGTGAGAAGGTCAGGCGAAAATTCCCCGTCTGGAGCAGCACCATTCCGCTCTCGTACCAGCGGATTTGCTCGTTAAGATAGCGGCCCACGCCATTCAATAAGAGAAATATGCCGGTCAACTTGCCCATCGGTAGCGCAGGCTTATCGTACGCCAACAAGCCGCCAAAAACGGCAAGCATGTAGCCTGCTTCATAGAGTTGCGTCGGATGAACGGCTACTCCGGGCAGCACGTCCCCGGCGAGGCAATCACTTGGGAAAACGATGCCCCAAGGCAGATGAGTCTCCAGTCCAAAGCAGCAGCCGTTGAAAAAACATCCCAGCCGACCGATGGCGATTCCCAGAGCTAATGACGGCACAAAGATATCGGTGATCGTCAGAAAAGGAACTGATTTCCTGCGGGAGTAAATATATGCGGTCGCGAATCCGGCAATGACACCGCCCAGCAGAACCAGTCCGGCAATGCCGATGCGACCCGAATGCTGAATCGGCGAGATTGCATCAAACGGATGCTCGGAGAACTCCTCAAGATGGGTGACCACATACGTAAATCGCGCGCCGAGCAGGGAAAAGATCAAAATCAGAATGGAGAGGTCCATCGCAAACTTCGACCCCACTCCCTTTGCTTCCGCCCGCTTCATTGCGACCCAGATTCCCAATGCAAAGGCTACGGCCATGGCTAATCCATAGCTGTGCAGCGCAAACGGCCCGATTTCGAAAATTATAGGATGCAATACCGTCCAGTCACTGGTTGCTTCGCGGCGAGGTCGCAGGTAGTCCTGCGATCAGGGCCAAACCGTAAAATATACGAGGATTTCGGCAGGGGTTCAAGCTGTCTGCCGTTGTCCACGGGTACACCGCCGGGCGAGCATTCCAGTTCCGGCCAACCTGTATTCCACCGGAGGGCCGTCATATTCCTCAAATGCCCACATTTCGCTGAACTTCGACAACCGCAACAAAGCTGGAGGAAAGACCCAGAGAGGTGAAATGGGGCAGATTGATTATCTGCCGGGAATTTTGTAAACTACGGGTTAACATAACTCCCACCAAGGTACACTCATGAGATATCTTAGAAGCCTCATCGTCCCGGCGGCGATTGTCCTCCTGTTGAGCGGGCGAAGCCAAGCCTTGACGATTTCCGGCGAAATCATCGGGGAAACCGGGTTCTACATCACCTATATCTACGCGGTCCCGACCACCCTTGATACGATTTACATCACATTCGCCAACCCGTTTAACCTTGAGTACTCCATCGGCGGCCTCGAACCGGGCGGCTATGTTCTGTTTTCATTCCAGGATTTGAATACAAACATCACGCCCGACCTCGATGAGCCCAGGGGATTCTACGGAGAGAATGGTGTTCCCGCGGTTCTGGAGGTCGTCGAGGACAGTTCCGGCGTGGATATCGAACTTCAGGAGCCCAACACCGGCGGATTTACCGGTACAATCAGCTATGAAGGAGCCTTGACCGGAGCCACGTTTGTCGCCGCCTTCCGAACCCCGGCTTTCAGCGACACGATCAGTGGCATAGGGTTCCTGCTCACGAACACCGGCAACGGAGATTACACCGCGTTCGTGGACAGTTTCGGAGTCTACTACGCCTACGCGTATATGGATGTGAACGGCAACTTCACCCCTGATCCTGACGAACCGTACGATGTCTACGGGGGTGCCAACCCGGCGCCGATTGAAATCGAACCAACGGATTTCCCCGACGACATCGACTTCGTCCTCGAGGTCATTGATGATGCGGACGAACCCGGGCCGTACTTGCCCGTGCAAATCGAAGTCGGAGAAATCTATCCGAATCCGTTCAACAGCGAGGCAAATCTGCCGTTCACGCTCGCTACGGAGACGCAAGTCAAGGCTGTCCTGTATGATTTGCTCGGACGGCGGGTTTCCGTGCTCGCCGATCAGCGGTTCGGATCCGGGACACACACGTTGTCCATCCATGCGACGAACTACCCCACGGGTCTCTACTATGTCGGGCTTGAGGTCAATGGAACGGAAATCACCCGCCGGATGGTCGTGCTCAAGTGAGTCCGGATGGTCGAGCGTGTCCGAAGAACATCAGAGGCAATTCCGTTGCCGCACTAAATGAGCCGGGTCAAGCGCTTCATCACTTCAGGGTGTACGCGTAAGGAAACGCGCGCAACCCGGTCGGAATCTCTCGCGGGTCAGCAATTTCGGCTGGGTCAAGTGCGCAATCCAAGGTCCTCTGATCCGCGTAAACGGAGGGTAATTGGTTGGGAAGCACTTGGTCCGGCTCGGCAAATCGAATTCCGCTCTACAGTCTCTGAGATAGCCTTTCGTGAATTCGAGATCCGAACCGCGAGAAGTGGAATCTCGACTTGTATGACGAGAAAGCTGGTAGGGTGAAATCTGTCTTGAGCCCAACATATGAAGGACGACTTGATGCACACGATCTCGCAAGCACATACAGAAACTGAGTTTGCAAGAAATCCCGTCCTGTTTGTTGATCTGGCGAGGCGATGGGCCGCGGGCGGTCCTGCTCCGGAGGATTTCCACGAATGCTGGCTGAAAGAGATGACCCGCCCATTTCTGCACAATCCTACGGAGGCTCGAGAGGCGCTATGGGGAGTCCTCTCTTTTCCCGAGCGCGTGCGGGGCTTGGGATGGCTTAACAAGATGGGGCTATTGCAGGAACTGCTGCCATGCTGGTCAGGGGATAAGGAACGGAGGGATAGGCGCTTGCAGTCGGTCGAAGAGCTGCATCTGGAGCGATGGGCAAAAGGAATGACTGCGGAAGCGATGACTGCGGTTAATTCTTTCATGGATAAACGCCTCGATGGTGGGCTCAACCGCTGGGCCCTCACCGGCTTGAGTTGCCTGCTGTTGACGGGGGATGATCCGGCCAATGAGCACTGTCTTGCCGTGGAGCGCGACCTTACGGCACTTGGAGCATCGCCCGATGAAGTCCTGACTGTGGTAGCAACTTGTCGTGACTATCCCGATACCTACGAGCTTCTGGTGCGGAGTAGCGCAGCGGGCAGACTGAATCTCGTGGCCATCATCGCCTGTCTGTCATCCTTGTTTGCGTATCCGAGTTTGGCGGATGAGACCCGTGTCGAGGCGATTCGACGGGCGGATATTTGGATTCGAGGGCAGTCGTGAGCGATCATGAAAAACTCCGGCTCGACATCTGGCTGCACCGAGCGAGGCTCTACAAGTCTCGCTCTCAGGCGACGACGGCTTGCCGCGAAGGCAAGATCATGATTGGCGAGCGCTTCGCCGACGCCAGCAATCCGATCCATGTTGGTGATACGATCAAGATTCGAGTGCGCGGGCTCTATCGTTCTTACATCGTTCGCGAGGCGGCGGATGTCAATCTGTCCAAGCAAGACGCCAAGCGTATGTACGACGACACAACATCCCCGGAAACACTTGAAAAATTTCGTCAAGTGGAACTCGCTTCAAAAGATTGGCGGGTCGGGGCAAAACGTGAAGCCGGTCCGCGCCCCACAAAAAAAGCCCGCAGAGTCGTCGACAAACTCAAGGGAAGATAAAACCACTTGGCGACGGCTGAAGCGCCGCCCAACAAATTTCCCGCCTTTCAGCGGGATCAGACGATTGACAAACCCCATCGATTTTTGAGGGGCCTGACTTGGGAGCCGCGAGGTGGCTCTCAATTCGCCATGCGCGCACTCACGAGTTATCGAACGTGACCGGCCCGGCGGTCGGTTGCACGCAGCCAACACGGCTCGGGCC
>CAZGVT010000051.1:0-7450 GCA_964529255.1 uncultured Alphaproteobacteria bacterium
CGCGACTTTCATTACTCGATCCTGCCGTCGGCCACTCCCTATAGCCGGAATGCGCTCTTCTCGGGCTTATATCCCGGCGACATCGAGAAGGAGTATCCCGATCTCTGGCAGCGGAGTGAAGACGATGAACTCTCCAGCAATCGCTTCGAGCGGCAGCTTCTCGACAAGCAATTGCAGAAGATGAATATTTCGTTAGATCCCGAACCCAAGTATGTAAAGATTCTCGATCCCGAAGAGGCCAACAACACCGCCCGGAAAGTTCAGCAGTACTTCAATAACCGGCTGGTCTCGATGGTCTTCAATTTCGTGGACATGCTGGGTCACAGCCGGTCGCAGAGCGAAGTCATCCGCGAAATGCTCCCGCATGAAGCCGGCTATCGCAGTGTGGTCAAGGCGTGGTTCGAGCATTCAAGTTTGCGGCAAATCTTGCAGGCCTTTGCCAAACAGCAGTGGACAGTGGTCATCACCAGCGATCACGGCTCGATCCGCGGCTCTAAAGGTACGAAAGTCATCAGCGACCGCGAGGCCTCGACCAATCTCCGCTACAAGCATGGCCGCAATATGAAAGTGGAGAAACGGCACGCGATCGTTGTCGACCGTCCGGAGAGCTTCCGTTTGCCCAAGCGCGGGATCAACAGCGGCTATATCATCGCCAAGGAAACTTATTTCTTCGTCTACCCGACGAACTATAACAAATACCTTGCCCTCTACAAGGACAGTTTTCAGCACGGCGGCTGCTCGATGGAAGAGATGATCCTGCCCGTCGTGGTGATGGAGGGGAAGGGGTAATTCAAAGAGACAACCCAGTGTGGTTGCCCGTTTGCGTTCATTGGTGCTGCTGCAATTAACCTGTCCCGGCGGGGAAAGTAGGGTGCGGCAAACTTCGTGGATCAATAGCGGAGGTAGGCAATGAATTGTATCAAGAGTTGTGTGTTGTGTGCCGTGCTGCTTTTACCATGCGCTCATGGTGCTCTCGCAGATATCCAGCTTGTCGTCGAGGAAAGCCTTTCAATTCCTTATCTCGTTTTTGACGTCCAGCACTGGGAAGATGAGGAGTCCTATGGCTTCGCGTATGCGCACGAGAATGTAATCTGGTATGCAACCCGGTCAACCGAGGAGTTAGATTCCATCGTCTTGTCCGATACTGTGGCAATCCACGGAATAAAGCTCATGGTCTTGGACAATCCGCTTCAACGGTTGGGAGTCCTCGTCTGGTGGTCTGCCCCCACTGGTCCTGTACCCAATGAGCGCACCCACAAGCTCGGAATAGTTGACTTGGCATCAGCGGCTGTCTTGGATCGCCGCACGCTTGCGTTCACAGAGTGGGGACCTTACTGGGGGATTATCTACTCGGTCGAGGACATGATTTGCTGGCCGCCTCCGCCTGCAACCACACGTTGGGTGGCGGTCGGCGGTTTGAGAATTGACTCCTGGGAGGAAATGCATTGCCGGCAGCACTCACGTTACGGCGGTGCGCAACTCTATCGAATTGACGATGGCCAGTTTGACAGCAACCCGATTTCCATGTCCGGCTACTGGATTCGTCCTTTTGCACAGTTTGGCGAACTCAATGTTGTCACCTCCGGGTTTGAGAATTCCAGCCGGTACGGCTCGGATTGCCCGCCATGGCACGAGTGGTCACGCTCCTATTTGCACACTACTCATGGGAGTTCGATTACCCTCTGCGACACGACGTCATATTGGGCCTGCGACGATGCATTCGCCTGTGCGGTTGGTGAATATGGGGGCAACACTTTTGCAGCAACTGTAACGGGTACGTTGTTCGATGCTGCAACACTTGATACAGTGTGGTCTGGGAATTTTACCGTTTCGCGATACAATCTGTTTGCGGCACGGCTTGATAGTTCCTTTGATGACAGGATTCTGATCCGTTCCGGAGATTACTTCAACATTTATTCTTCCGTTCCGTTTGAGTATCTTGGGAGAACTTCGTCCATTCCGGATTCCATTCACTACGTTCTACGCTCGGAAGGACGACTTGATCGATTTGTTACTCGAAGTGGCGGCATGGTACGGATATATAGGCCCAACCCTGATTATTCGGTTCCCAGAATACCGGTCGCCGTTACGATGAGAGCATTGGGCAACACAGTTCGCCTGCGCTGGCAGTTGGCGGTCGGAGCAATTTCGTATCGGATTTATGGTGGTGAAGAACTACCTGACGAATTCCTGGTCGAGGTCACTGCACCGGCGAATTCGATCACGTTTCCTGTGCCGCATGATCGTTACTTCTTCGCACTAACCGCGGTCTATCCGTAGTTCTAACCTGAAGCACTTCGTTATCCGTCTTCCGGGCACCCGGGGACGGGCGCCTCGGCCAGTTCTGGAACGCAATCCCCCCTGATGATTTTGGGATACGCTCTAGTAAATTAAGAAGGTAGGGCGAAATGATGATTCAACATACTTGCCTGACGGCGATCTTCGCGCTTCTTGCCACTATTTCAGTGACTCGCGGTGAGATCGTCCTTGTCGAAGAGACACAGATTAACATCCCGACAGCTGTCTTTGATGTTCAGCACTGGGTGGATGAGGATTCCTGGGGATACGCATTTGCGTCAGCGGATACTATCGCGTATCTGCCGAGCGTTCCGGGCATCGCGCAGACCATTGCTCTCGGTGACAGTGTAGAAATCCTAAAACTGAAACTGATCCGACTGGGTCCCGGCATTGACAACCTTGGCATTCTCGCCTGGTGGCGCAGCGATGTAGCTCCTTACGGTAATCATTGGCACTACGTCGGTATCGTTCATCTTGCGTCGGGCACAATTTCAGGCGGTTACGATGTCGGGTACGATTTGGATATCGGCTGGTGGAGAGTAACGACAGGCGTCATCAGTCTTGTGGCATGGCCGCCGCCACCGGCAGTCGCACGCTGGGCTGTATCGGGGAGCCGAGTGCTTGACGTTATCTGGGAAATGCAGCGTCACGAACAGTTCATGACCGGTGGTGGGAGAACTTCGAATATCGTTGACGGAGTATTGGTCCCGCAGTCCGAAGGTGCCACAGGGTACTTTGTGCAGCCTTTTGCTGATTTCGAGTCGCTCAGAATTGTGAGTTCTGGGTATTATGATAATTTCTGTTACAGCAGCAACTGCAGCTTCCACTACTTTCGAGCCGAGATGTGCACCACACCGGGTGGGTTGTACTCGTTCTGTAATTCGGATCCTTATTGTCACTCCGGTTTCTGCCGTGCAGTATCATTGTGGAACGGAGAGCGCTACGTCGTTACTGCCGACGGCGAACTCTTCGACGCAGAAACCTTTGAGCTGATCTGGAGCGGCAATTTTGAATCCAATTCATCGGGTCTGTTGACGGCACGGCTGGACGGCTCTTTCGATGACCGGATACTGATGTGGAACTCATCGTCACATGTGTTCTCGGTACATCGTGCACTGCCGTTCCACTTTCTCGGTACGACGTCAGCGGTCATTGGCAACTTTGTGGACGTCCTCAAGTCGGAAACACGACACGACCGCATCGTGACCTACGACGGCACGACGGTTCGCATCTACCGTCCCGAGTACGATATCGCGATTCCCCGCCGCCCGACACAATTAACTATCATCGCAACCGGCAATTCCATGCTTGAACTGCGTTGGCCACCGCTGTCCGGCGCTATCGCCTATCGCATCTACGGCAGTTTCCTATATGACAGCGAACCCGGGCTGATCGCGGAAGTCCCGGCCACGACAAGTTCGGCAATGGTACCTGCAAGCAGCGAGCGGAGCTTCTTCACGGTATCCGCCGTGTATCCCTGATTTCTGAACTATGCGCATTGCCGTCATCGGAGCACGAGGGAATTTCGGCAGGCCGGTGGTTTTCCGCCTGCTGAAGGAAGGCTACAAGGTCCGCGCGCTTTGCAGAGATCTTACCCGCGCGCGAAAACACTTCGGTGATAAAGTGGAATATGCCGGTGTGGACGTCTGTAATTTGCCGGACTTGATTGCTGCGCTGCGCGGCTGCGACGTCGTTCATTTCAATCTCAATCTGGATCGCATCAGCTCCGCCGAAGCCGCCGCCTGGCCGGGCTTTCAAAACATCGTCGATGCCGCGCGAGTGTGCAATATCTCCCGCATTACGGGCATCGGGGGCGGAGATCCGCCGTTGAACCACGAACGTGATTTCGCTTTTGACGAGCAGCTTTACGGCGGCGGAAAGATCATTTCGCAGAGCGGATTGCCGTATACACTGTTCTATCCGGCATGGTTCATGGAAGGAATTCACTGGTTTATCGAAGACGGCAAGGCGATCATCCCCGGCAAACAGCGGAACCGGTACCATTGGATTGCCGCAGCAGACTACGCCGATCGCGTGGTGAAGGCCATGACCATGCCCGGCTGCTCGGGCAAGTCGTTTTGGGTGCACGGTCCGGAATCGCTCACGATTCCCGAAGCGGTGACTCGTTTCTGCAATGCCGTTCATCCGGGAATGCCCGTGGAAGAAGTAGCCATTGAAGTGCACCGAAAATTATTTCCCGATGACGTCGCCTGGGGTCGTTACATGGATTTAATGACCGCCATGGAGACCGCGCGCGAGATCGGCGATTCCTCCGAATTCAACCGGCTGCTCGGCCAACCCGTGACCACACTGAACGAGTTCATTTCAGCACATGCCGGTTGAACAGGTTGTCACCCACTCAGCACAGGAATCGCTGGAGTGGGCGGAACGGTTTGCAAAACATTTGAGCGCGGGTGATACTATTGCACTGACCGGTGAGCTTGGCGCGGGCAAAACGGTCATCGCCAAGGGAATCGGAAAGGGCTTGGGTGTGCGCGAGGAGATCTTGAGTCCGACCTTCAACTACCTGATCGAGTATGAAGGCCGGATTCCCTTTTTTCATGCCGATCTCTATCGCATTGCGGATGCGGCGCACTTTCGCGCGCTGGGATTGGAAGAGTATTGGGACCGTCACGGCGTGCTGCTGCTCGAATGGGCGGAGCGAATTCGCGAACTGATTCCGGATGATGCAATCTGGATTCAACTCACTCGCGGAAGTAGCGAGTCCGGGCGGATAATTACCATGAAGCGGCCATGACGCTATTTTGCATCGATACATCCGCCGAGCCGGGAGTCATCGGAGTCGTGCGCGCGAATTCGTTGATCGCCGAGCGCGAAATTGCCGTTCGAGACCGCTTCGCCGAAGAAGTCTCCACGCTCTTTTCGGAGCATCGCCTGTCGGTGCGAGAGATCGAAGCCATCGCGATCGGTATCGGGCCGGGATCGTTCACCGGACTGCGCGTCGGACTCTCATTCGCGAAGGGTGTCGCGCTGGCGCTGACCGTGCCGATCCTTCCCGTCAATTCGCTGAAGATCATCGCGGCCAATGCAGTTAAGTTGGACAAGCACTCTGCCGTGGCCGTGATCTCTCCGGCGCGTCGCGATCACGTGCACTTTCAATCCTTCAATCTGCCCGCGCTGAACAGCCAAAGCGGAGCGAAAGTTGTCCATTTTGATCATCTCAAAGATCTTTTGCCTCCGGCTGCATTGCTGCTCGGACCGGGTGTCGCGAAACTGCCCGGCACGGTGCGGCACGGATTGAGTCTCTATTTGCCACAGGATGTGTCGCTGCACTTGCCACGCGCAATCTGCATTGCTGAACTTGCAACTCAAGAGTGGAAAGGCAAGTCGCCGCCGGAGATCGACCGATTGAGTCCCGAATACGGACTTGAGTTCACTCCCGGCGGACAAAAGTAACGGGGCGCGTCACAATGACGCGCCCTCAGGTTGCTGACAACGGCCCGGGCCGTGTTGGCTGCTTGCAGCCGACCGCCGGACTCCGGTGATCCCTCGCGCGCGAAAGCCGGTAACGCGCCCTCAGGTTGCTGACAAAGCCCCGAGCCGTGTTGGCTGCTTGCAGCCGACCGCCGGACCGATCACGTTCGAGAACTCGTGAGTGCTCGCGTGACGAATTGCGAACCACCTCGCGGCTCCCGAGACAGGCCCCTCAAAAATCGATGGGGTTTGTCAATAGTCTGAGGCTGCCGAAAGGCAGCCTGTCGTCGTTAGAGCAGGATTGCGCGGTGATCAGCGTTTGCGCGGCGGCGATTTGCGGCGGGAACGGAAAGAGGTTGGGATTGGTTTGCCGCTCGTAGACACGCTGGCCTTTTGCAGCGAAGTGCGTTTCTCCGGTGCGGGAACCATGTAGTCGAAGTCACGCAGCGCAACGCGCTGGAGCGGACGACCGAGATGACGTTCGATCGCGCGCATGTTCATCTCTTCTTCCGGTGAGACAAACGTAAAGGCGTCGCCTTCGCGCTCGGCGCGCGCCGTGCGGCCAATGCGGTGAATGTACTCTTCGGGAGTGGAAGTCACGTCAAAATTGATCACGTGCGTGATGTGCTCGACGTCCAGTCCGCGCGCGGCAATATCCGTCGCCACGAGCACGTCGTAGGTGCCGCGGCGAAATCCATCCAGCGCCGCGGTGCGCTGCGCCTGCGTGCGGTCGCCGTGCAACACGGCGATTTTCAGTCCGTAGGTCTTCAGCAGCTTGGCCAATTTGTCCGCGCGTCTTCGCGTGCGCGTAAACACAACAACGGACTTCTTGCCGATTTCGTTGAGCACCGCCGGCAGCAGTTCCGCCTTCAGATGCGCGGGCACGGGATAGATTGCGTGGGTGATTCCCACGGCGGCGGAAGTGCGCTGACCGACCTGCACATGCTCGGGATTCTTGAGCATGGAGCGCGCCAGCGATTCGATCTCCGGTGGAATCGTCGCGGAGAACAGCAGCGTCTGCCGCTTTTCCGGCAACTGCTTCAGGATGCGACGGATGTCGGGAATGAATCCCATATCCAGCATCCGGTCGGCTTCGTCAAGCACCAGCACTTCAATCCCGTTCAGCGACATCGCGCGCTGCATCAGCAGATCGAGCAATCGCCCCGGAGTGGCGATGACGATGTCCGCACCGGATTTCAGCGCGGTTTTCTGCGGCACAATGCTGACACCGCCGAACACCGACACAATGCGCAATTTCGTGTGCCGCGCGAAGTCTTTCACGGCCATCTCGATTTGCGCGGCAAGTTCGCGGGTCGGGCTGAGAATCAGCGCGCGCAGCGAATGCTTTTTCGATCCCTCGTCGAGCAGCCGTTCGAGAATCGGCAGCGCGAAGGCGGCGGTTTTTCCGGTGCCGGTTTGCGCCGAACCGGTGAGGTCTTTTCCCGCGAGGATGAGCGGAATGGCTTGCTCTTGAATCGGCGTCGGCCGTTCGTAGCCAAGTTCCTGCACGGCTTTCAGCAGCCGCGCGTCGAGTCCGAGTTTATCGAATGATGTCAAATGGTTTCTGCAACTCTCCAGATGATCCAATGCTGCGTGCCGGGCACGATCAGCGTGGCCATTTTGTCCTGATATTTTTTGAACGCTTCGCCGGTGAATCCTTTGTGCGAGGTTTCCCAATCGGCGAACTCACGATACGTATATTCACAGATGATGTGCG
>CAZGVT010000051.1:7460-13640 GCA_964529255.1 uncultured Alphaproteobacteria bacterium
GTGGCCGAGGCGGACGAGCGCCGCCACGATCGGCGAGGGGCTCTCGCCGACGTGTCCGACGAGATAGCGCAGACTCTCGGGTTTCTTCGCGCCCTTTGCCAGTCCGTCTTTGGTCCACGCGACAACGGTTTCGAGCGCTTCCTTTTGTTTTCCGAAGGGTACCTTGAAATGCCACTGTGCCACGAACATGGGGACCTCCTATTCTGGGATCCAAGGTAGTCAAATGCCACTAAAATTACAACTCCGATTCGTTTTTCAGCGCTTTTGCGGTTGAACAAATGCACAACCAAAATCTCGATTATTCTCTTCTGTCACCGATCCTCACATTAAACCAACTTCAATATCCGTTGTCTTATCATAAAGCACTCTAAACTCTCCGGACGGAGATGACTATGAAGAAACTCTCGACAATCCTGACCCTTGCGCTGCTTTGTTCTCCGCGTGTGGATGCGCAAATTGGCAATTCTGTCTTCCAACTCGACTCGATGCTGACCATTCGCATGTACTTCCCGTATCCGGCCTGGATGGACACGCTGGAAGACAACTACACTTCGCGCCGCGAAGTTCCGGCGACTTTCATCTGCCTGGGCGACACGCTCGACTCCGTAGGTGTTCGCTACAAAGGCAATTCATCCTACGGTCTGGCTTCGGGAACCAAGAAGTCCTTCAAGCTGGATTTTGATGAGTTCGTATCCGGCCAACGGCTCGATCAACTCGAAATCCTCAATCTCAACAACTCGTTCAAGGATCCGACACTGATGCGCGAAGTGCTCATGTACGACTATTTGAACGAGCATGGCGCGTCGGCCGGCAGGGCCGCATATGCGAACGTGTATGTGAATGACGAGTACCGCGGTGTGTATGTTACCGTTGAAGAGGTGGATACCGATGAGTTCCTCAACGACCATTATGGCGAGTCCGGGGGGAATCTCTACAAGGGCGATCCCAACGGTACGCTGCAGTGGTTGGGAACGGACACAAATCAGTATCGCACACGGTATGAGAAGCACTCCAATGAAGAAGAGGATGACTGGTCGGACTTGATCAGATTGTGCGACGAGATCAACAACACTCCAATTGGCGATCTTCCGGACTCTCTTGCTCCGCTGTTCGACATTCCGGAGTTGATGCGGTTCATATCCGTGAACACGTTGATGGTGAATCTCGACTCCTACCAGGGCACCGGTCACAATCACTTCATCTACCACCGCGACGACGAGCGGTTTCAGATGCTGCCCTGGGACTTGAACGAGGCATTCGGCAATTTCAATTTCGGCATGTCGGCGACAACGATCAAGAATCTCGACGTCTTTTACCTCAACTCTCCGCCCAATCGTCCGCTGCTGAATCGCCTCTATCAAACGCAGATCATGAAGGACCTGCTACTTCATCACCTTTGGAACTACCTGCGCGGTCCGTGGTCCCCCGCAGCCATGAATGTGAAGATTGACGCGCTTTACGCGCTGATACAGCCCTCCGTTTACGCCGACACTTGCAAGCAGTTTACGACCGCGCAGTTTGAAACCAATATCAACAGCGATATCCCCGCCAATCCTCCGGGCACGGCGATTATCGGTCTCCGCTCGTTTGTGACGGCGCGGACGACGGCGGTAAACACGCAGGTCACGGCACAGCTCGGTACGCGCTCGCTGCTGATTAACGAAGTCCTTGCCCTGAACAACTCCACGAACGCCGATGAGGCGGGGGACTTTGACGACTGGGTAGAACTCGTGAACCTCAGCGGAACCGAGATCGATCTCGCAGGCTACTCCCTGAGTGACGATTTTAATCTGCCGTCGCGATTCGAGTTTCCCGCGGTCTCCATCCCTGCCGGTGGTTTTCTGATCGTCTGGTGCGACGGCGAGCCCGGTGAAGGACCGCTGCACACTTCATTCACGCTGGATGCGGGAGGAGAAGTAGTATACCTTTTCAACCCGGACGGAAGTCGCATGCTCGATCATGTCATCTTCAGCACTCCCGTAGCCGACGTTTCATATGCACGCCACCCGACGGCGCGCTACCCGTGGAGCCTCGTTGTCCCCAGCCCCGGCGCGGCCAACAGCGACAATCTACCTCCCGTCATCTCCGCCGTCACCCGGCTGCCGCTGCAGCCGGTTGCGGACAGCCCGGTTACCGTGAGCGCGCGCATCATCGACACGGACGGCGCGATCTCTCTTGCCACTCTCGTCTACGACTTTGGCAGTGGCTTTCAAAATCTGACGATGTGGGACGACGGCGCTCATGGCGACAGTGCGGCAGGTGACGGCCGGTTCGGCGCATTTATTCCAGGACAGCCCTCGCTAACGACAGTTTACTACTATCTCGATGCGCAGGACAACGAAGGCGCGCCCGTGAGCTATCCGGCGGGCGCGCCTTTCAATGTCCAGAACTACGTTGTGGATCGGCCCGTGCCGCAACTGCTCCTGAACGAGTTCATGGCGCAAAACAACTCCACTATTCAAGATGAGGAAGGCGCATGGGAGGACTGGGTTGAGTTGTATAACTTGGGCGGCGACACGCTGCGGCTGGAGGGATTTGCGCTTACGGACAATTTTAACAACATGCAAAAGTGGGTTTTCCCCGACACCGTCATTACACCGGGCGGTCACCTGCTTATCTGGTGTGATGAAGACGGCGGCGATCCCGGACTTCACGCAAGTTTCAAACTCTCCGCGGGCGGCGAACGGCTCGCGCTCTCAGACGACCTGGCCTATGGCGGCATCGTGTTAGACAGTTTGTCTTTCGGCGCGCAGACGGCAGACGTGTCCTTTGCTCGGTCTTGCGACGGTGGACTGCCATGGGCACTCGATGCGACTTCAACACCCGGCACGACGAATGGACAGTGCCTTCCCGGTGAATTGACTCTTGCCGTGAGTGGAGAAGACCTGATCTTGCGCTGGCAGCCGCTGCCGGATGCCTCCTCCTATAACGTTTACCGCATGCTGGGCGCAGATGATACGATTGCCGACGGAGAGATTGTCGCAGTCGTCGCCGCTCCCTCGGCGGTACTCGCGGGCGAGGCCGGGCTGCAATTCAAAGCATACTATGTGGTAACTGCGATTCGACCATAGACGGGGCGGTAAGTTCCCGTCCATTGTGATGGTAGACAAGCAGGACATCTTCCGTTAACTACCCGGCACGAATACGAAAAGGACCGCACCGCTGTCTTCAGGTTGCCGACAAAGTCCCGCGCCGTGTTGGCTGCTTACAGCCGACCGCCGGAAGACAGCCCCGAGCCGTGTTGGCTGCTTGCAGCCGACCGCGGGCCGATGACGTTCGAGAACTCGTGAGTGCTCGCGTGGCGAATTGAGAGCCACCTCGCGGTTCCCAAGACAGTCTCCTCAAAAATCTATGCGGTTGTCAATAGTCTGAAGACCGCCGAACGGCGGTCTTCTGTTGTATTCGGGAAAGTATCGTCCACGCCTTGCACGGCCCAAGATGTCCGGTCCGGATATCTTGACCGGCTTCATCCCTCATCCTGCTTCACCAACTTCTCAATCGTCTTCCAATTCCGTGTCGTCGCGGGAATCTTGAGCAGCTTTTCGAGTAGCGGATTCGGATAGTCGCCGTTGGGAATCGTAGTGGACAGACTGAAGGAGTCGCGGCCGATCATGGAGAGCAGTTCGACATTCTGCTTCGGCGAAATGAGCGGCAGCCTGATTTCGACTTTCGGGGCCTCGGCGAAAAACGTCACGTAGCGCGTCGCTTGCGACGCTTTCACTTTCTTGAACGGATCCGCTTTGTACATCGCCGCAATCTCCTCCATCGACCGCAGCATCACTTGCACCTCATAGCCGAGCGCATCCCGCAGCGCGCGCGTCAGTTTTTTCGCCACCGCGGCCTCGCTCTTCTGCGCGGCAACGAATACGACGTTTCCACTCGCCAGCACCGTGCGCACCTGCGTGAATCCGGCATCCTCGAAGATCCCCGCGAGTTCATTCATCTTGATAATCTTCTGCCCGCTGACATTAATCCCGCGGAGAAAGGCAATGTGGGTCGGCAAGGTGTGAGAGCGAAAGTACGTGACAGGGACCAAGTACTGTCCTTCAAACATACCCAATCCCCCGTACATAGTCAAGGCAACGGTTGCAAGATTGCCGGAAAATCATTACCTTAAAGAAGAGTGTTAATGCGATTTCAAGCAATTTGAGGTTTTTTCAATGGCAATCATTGCGCCGTTCAAGGCTCTGCGATACAACCCCGCCAAAGCGGGCGACTTAACCCCTCTTGTCACCCAACCGTACGACAAAATTGAAGGCGAACTTCAGACGGAATACTACAGGCGTCATCCGCTCAACGTCGTTCGCATCATCCGCTCCGCCGAGTCCACCGCCGATCCGGAAACTCACTATCCGCAAGCCGCCGCGACGTTTCAAAAATGGATGGAAGAGGGAATACTTATCGAAGACGCCGCCCCGGCGATCTACGTTTACTATCAGGAATTCCGCACCCCCACGGGTAGCGCAGGGGGAACTGTAATCCGCAAAGGCTTCGTCACATCCGTGAAATTGGAAGACAAAGGCGTGCGTGCGCATGAACACACGCTGGCCGGTCCGAAAGCAGATAGACTCCGTCTGCTGAAAGCGATTGAAACGAGCGACGAACTCACGTTCATGCTCTACTCCGACGCGCAACACGAAACCGCGAAAGTGATGGATGCGGCGATTGCGAATCTGAACCCGATCATCGAGGTTCAGGACGACTACGGCGAGACGCATCGCGTGTGGGCCGTGACCGATTCCGCGGTGATTCTAAAGCTTCAGAACTTTTTGCAGTCGCGCGAACTGCTCATCGCCGACGGGCATCACCGCTATGAAACGGCGATGAATTTCAAGAAATACTGCGAAGGCAAGGGGCTGAAGCCCGTTGGCTCTCAGGGTTTCGATCACCGCATGATGGCGCTCTTTCCGATGGAGGATCCGGGACTGGTGATTTTTCCCACGCACCGTCTGGTAAAGCGCGTGGAGAATTTCAACGGTGAGAAACTCCTGAAGGCGCTGGAGAAAAACTTCGACGTCGCGCCGCATTCCACGACCGGGGAACTCTTCGCAAAAATGGACGGCGCCGGAGTGAAGGAGCACGTTCTCGGCCTCAAGTGCATCGGCACGCCGTGGAACTATTACAGCCTGCGGTTGTGGAACGAAGGGATACTCGATGCCACACTGCCACGGACAATGAGCGCAGCATCCAAGCGGCTCGATGTGACGATTCTGCATTCGCTGATTCTCGAACCGCAGCTCGGCATCGACGCGGCGAAGCTTGCGGCGCACACGCACGTCGACTACATCCGGCATCGCGAAGAAGCGCTGGCTCACGTCGGCAAGGACGGCATTCAGGCGGCATTTCTCTTGAAGCCGACGACGGTGAAGCAGGTAGAAGAGGTCTCGGCTTCCGGCGAACGCATGCCGCAGAAAAGCACGGATTTCTATCCGAAACTGCTTGCCGGCCTCGTAATGATGCGGTTGAACATTCAGAAATAGGATAGCCCCCCCTTTTTATCCCCTCGCAAGCGGGGGGAGAACCGAGTAGATGTCCTTCACATTTTCCAAATTTCACGGTCTCGGCAACGATTTCATTTTGATCGACGGCAGGGATCTGCGCAAACCGCTCACCCCCGATCGTGTGCGTGGACTTTGTGATCGCAATCTGGGGATCGGCGCCGATGGAGTGCTTATTCGCGAGCCGTCGCAAACTGCCGATCATCGCATGGCGCTCTGGAATGCCGACGGGTCGCGCGCGGAAATTTCCGGCAACGGCCTGCGCTGTTTTGTGCTGTTTCTGAAAGAGCGCGGCTACAATGTTGCGGACGAGATCAGCATTGAAACGGGCGGCGGTGTGATGCGCGCGCGGATGGTCAAAGTGAATGAAGTTGAGTCCACCATGCCGCCGCCGAAATCGCTCTCGACGACTCCGCTCACTCTCGCATCGCGTGACATGCACTTTCCGGTGTTTGCGCTGAATGTCGGGAATCCGCACGGTGTGATCTTCGGACCCGAACGGGATATCGAGTTTGCGCGCATTTACGGACCACGGCTGGAGAAGCACAAGGCATTTCCGGAGGGCGCAAACATCGAATTCGTGCATGTGATGGCTCGCGATGCGTGCAAACTCGTGGTGTGGGAGCGCGGCGCGGGAATCACACTCGCTTGCGGTTCGGGTTCGGTGGCCACGGCGTGCGCG
>CAZGVT010000052.1:0-13017 GCA_964529255.1 uncultured Alphaproteobacteria bacterium
GGATCACGTGCGAGCCATGATCAATCTCGATATGGTCGGCCGGCTGCGCGATGATAAGCTCAGCGTCTCCGGCTGCAATACCGCCTGTGAGTTTGACGGACTCGTGAAGGCGGCGAACAAGGATATCGGGTTGGAGATCGTCTGCAAAGGTGACGGCTACGGTCCGTCCGATCACATGAACTTCTATCTTGCCGACCGTCCCGTACTCTTCATGTTTACCGGTGCGCACGAAGATTATCACCGTTCCACGGATGACTTCGACAAGATAAACTATGACGGAGCGGCGGACATCACCCGGCTTTCAGAGAAGATCGTGCGCGGCATCTCCGATCAACACGGGCAGCTGACGTTTGTGAAGTCCACCGAACCCGCGCCGGAGTCCGGCGGTCGATTCCGCGCCTGGTTCGGCTCGATTCCGGACTATTCTCAGCCGGATTCATTGATCGGAGTATTATTATCCGGAGTCCGGCCCAACAGTCCCGCCGAAAAATCGGGAATGAAGCAAGGTGATCTGCTGCTGAATATGGGCGAGGTGAAGATCAACAACATCTACGATTTCGTATTTGCTTTGCGCCGCTATGCACCGGGAGATTCGGTCGGCATCCGCTATAAGCGTGGCGGCGAGGAGATTCCCGCCATGGTCGTACTGGGCTCGCCGCCGAAGTGACATGAGTGCTGAAACCTGGTCCGCCGTTGACCACTACCTTGGGGGTCTCTTCATACCCCCTGACTCTGCACTTGAGGCCGCTCTGGAGTCCAGCCGCGACGCCGCAATGCCCGCTCATCAGGTCTCTCCGGCTCAAGGAAAATTACTCCATGTTCTTGCCCGCTCAAATAGAGCAAAGAACATTCTCGAAATCGGCACCCTTGGCGGATACAGCGCGATCTGGCTCGCTCGCGCGCTGCCTGCAAATGGCGGTCTCATCACACTCGAAATTGAGTCCAAGCACGTCGAAGTCGCGTTTGCCAATATTGCGCGCGCGGGACTAAATGAAATCGTCGAAATCCGGCTCGGTCCTGCGCTCGACTCGCTTGAAGCCTTGGCGTCAGAAAAGCTCGCGCCGTTCGATTTGGTCTTCATAGACGCCGACAAGCAGAACAATCCCCGCTATTTCGAATGGGCAATGAAACTCGCGCATCCGGGCAGTCTCATCGTTGTAGATAATGTCGTTCGCAGCGGTGACGTCCTCGACACCAACAGCACTGATCCGGATGTCATCGGCACCCGCGCTGTTCTCGAATTGATGTCAAAAGAGCCTCGACTCTCGGCTACAGCGATTCAATCCGTCGGTGAAAAGGGTCACGACGGATTTGCAATTGGAATTGTAGACTCCTGATGAGAAAATCCCCGCAGGGTCTTAGATGCGGGGATGTAGAACGATCATCGGTAATGCGAGGAATTAGTCCACCACGGCCCGAACCTGATAGTAGGCACTCTCCAGCGGCGAAGTCTGATCGTAGAAAGTCGTCGCATCGGGCGGGGTCGGAGTACCCAGCGGCTCCCAAGCGACGGAATCGAGATCCGTGGTCCGGTAGACAACATAGCGGCTCACCTCAATGGGCTGACCGGCCATGTCTAACTCAACCGGATCCCAGGTAATTTGAATCTCGCCGCTGGAATTGCGATATTCTATGACGAGTTTCTCCGGCGGGAGCGGCGGAGTCACGGCCGTGGTTGAACACGGGGTGAAGTAGGAGATATCGTAGCTGCCGAAATTTGTGTGGTCGGCGATGAAGGCAACACACTCGGTCAGGACAACGCTGCGCGCCGATCCGGGAGTATTGTAGAACCCGTCTTCGTGCGGATGCGCGGGATCGCTGATGTCAAGCACTCGCAGTCCCAGACCGTAATCCGCTATATAGGCGAAGCTGTCGTGCACGGCGATCCCGCGTGCCTGACCGGGAGTGTTGTAGATCCCGATTTGAACCGGCGCTGACGGATTGCTGATATCGATCACTCTCATCCCCGAATTCCACGCGGCAACGTAGGCGATACTCCCCTGCAATGCGACGGCGTAGTCAATCCCCGGAGTCGGGCAAAGTCCAACTCCGGCTGGCAGAGCCGGATTGCGGATATCCACGACCCAGAAGCCCGTCGAACCCCACGCGACATAGGCATAGTCGCCGCGAACTGCCACGCCGCGAGCGGAGACCGGTGTACTGAAAAAGCCGGACTCTATGGGAGACGACGGATTGCTGACATTGATCACTCGCAGGCCACCATAATAATCCGCGACATAAGCATAGTCTCCCTGCACCGCAACATCCCAGGCGTCACCGGCGGTGAGTATAAAACCGGCAGCGGTTGGGTTGACCGGGTTGGAAATATTGATAATCCGCAGACCGCCGGCGAAGTCGGCCACATAGGCGAAATCCCCCTGAACCGCGACACCCTGTGCGTAGCCGGGAGTGTCGAAGGCACCAACTTCGATCGGATTTCGCGGATCCGAAATATCGAGAATGCGAAGTCCCATCTCCCAGTTCGCCACGTACGCAAAATCCCCGGCCAGGGCGGTGGCAGGGGCGGAAGTGCCGGGCATGTCATATAGCCCGAGCATCGCGACATTCATACTGTCTTGCGCCGAAGCCGTGTGACAAATCAGCGCGGTCATGACGACGACTATCTTTCCAAATTTCACCATATCAATCCTTTACAAACTCCTTGCGTGTTCATAAACGTCGACGCAATATAACAAAATCTATGCAATCGGCGCAAGGGGTTATCCACATTTTGTTGCATAACTGTTCCGGGATGGTGGCCGAATCTCACAGCTCATTATCACTGACCCACGTTGCAAGATCGATACCTTGCCGACGCTAATTCAGTAACCTCCACCCGTTGTCATTCAATAATTCGAATGCAAGAGCCTATAAATTCTGCGTTTCACGAGATTCCACCCAACGATTCCAGACAACCCACCATGCACATCATTTTCATCCTTCTCGTTTTTGCATTTTCAGTTTTTGCCGAAGAACCGCTCACGTACGAGGGCGAAACGCACCTGAAAAACATCAAGCAGCTTACCTTTGGCGGGGAAAATGCGGAAGCGTATTTTTCGCCGGACGGAAAGTGGATTGTGTTCCAGTCCACCCGCGACAGTTTTCAGTGCGATCAGATCTTCACGATGAACATTGACGGCGAGCAAATGAAACTCGCCAGCACCGGCAAGGGCGCGACCACGTGCTCGTTTTTCATTCCCGGTACCGATGAAATCGTGTATTGCTCGACGCACGAAGATGCCGCTCCCTGCCCGACCAAACCGGACCGCGCGCTGGGTTATGTGTGGGGGCTGTTCGAATACGACGTCTACCGCTGCAAGACCGACGGTTCGGGTTTGAAACGGCTCACAAGCACTCCCGGGTATGATGCGGAAGCGGCCGTAAGTCCCGACGGCAAAGAGATCGTTTTCACTTCCGCTCGCGACGGCGATCTGGAACTCTATAAGATGAACACCGACGGTTCAAACGTACGCCGTCTCACGCACACGGTGGGCTACGACGGCGGTCCTTTCTTTTCACCCGACGGAAAATACATCGTCTATCGCTCGTTTCATCCGCGCACGCCGGAGGAACTGACGAAGTGGAATACGCTTTGGGAGAAGCAGGCGGTATCTCCCGTGAGGCTGGAACTCTGGTTGATGAATGCGGACGGCAGCGGCCAACGGCAGATCACCACTCTCGGAGCCGCGAGCTTCTGCCCGTACATGCACCCCAACGGCGAATGGATCATTTTTACTTCAACCTGTGCCGATACGATGCGCAAGGGGATGCCGAACTTCGATCTGCACCGCGTGCGGCTCGACGGATCGGGGATGGAGCGGATTACATTCTCGCCCGTATTCGAGGGATTTCCGATGTGGTCCAACGACGGCAAGAAACTCATCTTCGCTTCCAATCGCGGCAGGCAAGTCAGCCAGGGAGAGACAAATATCTTTATCGCCGATTGGGTCGAGTAGAGCGTATCCCAAAAATAATAGAGGGGATTGCGTTCCAGAACTGGCCGAGGCGCCCGTCTCCGGGTGCCCGGAAGGCGGACACGGGAGTGCGTCAGGATCCGGCGGGGTGAGGGCACCCCGCTCGGCGAACAGAATGCACTTTGGTATTATTGGGATATCTTCCAGTGCAAGTGTCTTCGTAAAAGCTCTCTGCTAATCTGCCGCGTCGGCTGCTTGCAACCGACCGGATGAGCCACGACCCGCAGGTGTCATCCCGAGCGCGCGTCTTCGACCTTGCGCGAGGCGGATCGCCGGGGGTCCAGCGGTTGGATGTGGTCTCGATAGGCGTGAGCGCGGTGGTGTTCCGAAGAACTTTTGGCGACCGTTCCGCCCGCACCGCGTGAAGCGCGAGCTTCAGGGTGAAAAACGTGTTCATACTTCACCCGATCGATCACGTAACAATCAACTTGATCGCCGCGATGAGCAACACCAGAGCCAGAAAGCGTCTCAACGCCAGTCCGCTGAAGTGCATAGATCCCAGATACGAGCCGATCAATCCACCGGCAAATGCGGCGACAATTAAACCGATCGCGGGTTTGACGACCAACTGCTGCGACACGGCCCGGCCTGCAATACCTGAAAGAGAGTTCACCAGAATGAAGAACGCAGACAAGGTCGCGGCCGATTTCACACTCGCCCAACGAAGGAGTATCGCAATCGGGCTCAAGAATATCCCGCCGCCGACTCCGACAATGCCGGACAGTAGCCCGATCCCACCACCGACTCCGGCAAGTGTAACAGGTCCTGGCGAGGCAAGCGGCTCGTCAATTGCCGGGCGGAATCCAATTGCCAATCGCACAGCGGAAAGCATGAGCGCTGCCGCAAGCAACGATTTATAGAAGCTCTCGCCGATGCTCAAAGCTCCGCCGAGAAAAGACAGCGGCACCGATGCGATCACCAGCAGCCACCAAAAGGCCGGCAGTCTATGCCCATTGCGATGGAACGACCAGAACGCAAGTGCGGACACGAGGACATTCAACACCAGAGCGGTGCCCGACAATTGCGCAACAGGCAGCGAGAACATGGCGAGCACTGCCAAATAACCCGAAGCACCGCCATGACCGACCGATGAATAAATCACGGCAACCAGAAGGATCAGCGCCAGCAACGGCAGCGAGGACAGTGAAAACGACTCGATCATGTGAATCACGTCCAGGAGACGATCAAAATTTGAACCTGACTGCCGTTCTGCAAAGTGCGGGGTTCGCCGTCGAAAACAATCAAGCGATCCGCCGCAGCGAGCCCGCTGAGCATGTGTGACTCCTGTCCCACGCATGGCCGGACGAATTCCGTACCGTTGCTGCAACTGGATTTTGCTCGAACAAACTCAGTACGGGGCGTCCGCTTACTCAATGTGCCGCTCAGCGTTGCAGAGTAAAGTTGCGTTGCCTTGCCTTGATCGCCCATCATCTTGAGCAGTGCCGGCTTGACAAAGATCAGATACGTCACAAGCGCGGATACCGGATTGCCGGGAAGCCCAAACAGCGGTTTACTTGCGACTTCTCCAAACACGGTGGGTTTGCCCGGCTTAATGGCGAGGCTGTCGAAGTAAATGTTCCCGCCGAGTTCACAGATCGCAGGCTTCACAAAATCCACGTCACCGACTGAGGCACCACCGGAGGTGATCACTACGTCCGATTCCCTTGCGGCCTGTTCAAGACATTCGCGAATCGCCTGTTGATCGTCGGCACAATTTCTAATCGTGACTTCATGAATTCCAAGTTCGGCAAGCGCGGCGGTCAAGGCAAACCGGTTGGCGTCGTAGATCTGCGCATCGCGCAGCGGAACACCGGGCTCGACGAGTTCGCTGCCCGTAATGACCAGTGTGATCCGCGGTCTTCCGAAAACTTGAACCCGTTCCACGCCGAGCGTCGCCGCCAAGCCGATTGCCGCAGGCGTGAGCCGCGTTGCCATTGGAAGGCAGACCGATCCTTCGGCAAACTCCTCACCGACCCGGCGAACATTCTTGCCGGATTTCAGCGGAGCGGACACGCGAATCACGCCATCTTGGTATTCGACATCCTCCACCATGATAACGGCATCCGCGCCGGACGGCAGCTTTGCGCCGGTAAACAGCTTGACCGCGTTCCCGGGTGAAACGGATGCGCGTGCCGGATCACCGGTCCGGATCGTACCGGTCACAGTTAGCGACAGTGGTTGAGTCTCGTTCGCGCTCGCGATGTCACTCGCCCGAATCGCATAACCGTCCACGGCGCTATGATCGAATCGCGGGACGGGAAAAGGCGCCCTGACCTCTTCAGCGAGAAAGCAATTGCGCGCAGTGGAGAGCGCACGCGATTCACTCGCCAAGCGCTCCGTGCGATCCAGAATTATCGATCGTGCTACAGGGTAGTCAATCACCTGCATTTCACTCCGCTTGCTTCGGTCGCTCGTGACCGCCGCCCCAGATCATTTGAAACGCATGCAATAGTCCCGGAAACAACGCATCGAGAGATTCCTGCACGCCGCGTTTTGAGCCGGGCAAGTTGACGATTAATGTCTGTCCGCGCAAGCCGGCCGCGGCGCGCGAGAGCATGGCATACGGCGTGCGCTCCTGGCCGTATGCGCGCATCGCCTCGGAGATTCCCGGCACCTCACGCTCGATGATTTCCCGCATCGCCTCCGGCGTCGTGTCGCGCGGGCTGAATCCGGTGCCGCCCGTGGTCATCACCAAATCGAATTTTTGATTGTCGCAATAGTCTTTCAACCTCGCAACAATCAATCCCTTGTCATCCGGAATGATCTCGTAGCGTTGCACGTCGAGACCTTGTGAGGTTAGACGCTCGCGGATCAAGAGTCCCGATGCGTCGCTCTTTGTGCCCGCAGAAATCGAATCCGACATGACCAGCACGGCGGCTCTCAGCGGCGTCGAAAAGGCATCCTTGAAATCGGACTTGCCGCCCTGCTTCTTCAACAGGCGAACACTTAGAATTTCCATGTGGTCATCGAGCATTTTCAGCATATCATAGACGGTTAGCGCGGCGACGGCAGCCGCCGTCATCGCCTCCATTTCCATGCCGGTTCTTGAAATGCCCTTTACGGTCGCGGTTAGTCTGATCCGATCTTCCGCGATTTCATGCTCCAGCTTGATGAATTCAATCGGAACCGGATGGCAGAACGGAATGATGCCGGCCGTCTGCTTCGCGGCCATGATCGCGGCGACGCGCGCGACTTCGAGCGGATCGCCTTTCGGAACGGCACCCGCCTTGATCCGCGCGATAACCTCATGCGAGACAGTCACCACAGACTCTGCGACGGCGGAGCGCAAGCTGCGTTTTTTTTCGGATACGTCAATCACGGGAATTCCTATTGGCTCTGGTTGTCAGACGGTACTACGAAGAAGGTTATTGATTTCCTCAACATCTTGCGGTGAGTTGGCGCTCCGCAGTCGGTACCACTCCCGCCGATCGAGCACGATGGTTCGGCTATTCGCGGCAGCCAGCAACTCGCGCAATGAGGCGCGAGGCTGATGCAGCGACTGCTCGACGAGCGGGAGCAGTGAAGCCGGGTAAAGACCCGGCAACGGTGAGACCCGCCCATCGATCGGGTGGATGAATACATTCGGTCGCTGATCGAAATCGGTGAGCAGGAGTCTCAGGATTTCGGGATTCAAAAGTGGCTGATCGCAGGCGATGATCAGATAATGGTATGCACGATTGCTCTTGAAAAGACCGAGCAGAGCCCCTACGGGACCGCGCGCAGCAATTTCATCCGGTATCACTTCCATGCCTGGAAAGTCGGAAAGATTGATCCCGCCCGCATGACCGGCCGCCACGCAGGGTAAATTGAGGCTGCGCGCATTCGAGATCACGTGGTCGAACATCGTCCGACCGGTCGCAAGCTCCACCCCCGCTTTGGGCACTCCCATGCGCGAACTCTTCCCGCCGGCAAGGATTGCGACACATATATTAAAGGAGGGTGTGTGGCTGTTCTTCATCGGCTCTAAAATAGTGATTCATCGGATTCGCCGCCACAGGACGGCAGACATTGTCCCTTGCAACCGGCGGTTGGCGGCCCGACGGGAAGGCCCCAAGGGCCAGTGAATCCAGCCAAAACCGAGGCATCCGAAGCCTTAATTTGGACGGACCGCTTCTCTTCGTCCTCCGCGAGATAACGTAATTATTTGTAAACACTAATCTAAGCTTGTATAGGGACTCTCCTCCCCGGGCTTGACAACGGACTCAATAAAGTATATATTAGGATTAAAAGATACAATACTCTTTTATGTTATTTTCACATTCAGCGGCTTATGCCGTCCGTGCCCTGGTGTGGCTGGCCCGACAACCGAAAAACAGCCGCTGGTTGGCGACCGATGTCGCGAACGAAGAGCATATTCCTCGCCCCTATCTTAGCAAAGTGCTCGGGGTACTGAAGACTCAGGGCCTCGTTTCCTCGATCCGTGGCCCGAGAGGCGGTTATGTGCTAATCCAGGATCCCGACAAGATATCTTTGATGAAGGTCCTGATGCTGTTCGACTCTGAAAAGTGGATATCCGATTGCCCATTGGCTTATGGAGTCTGCGGGGAATGCACGGTGTGTCCGCTTGGATCTACGTGGGACGAAGCGCGCCACTCGATTCAACATTTTATGGAAACAACAACTATTGGAACGCTGGCCAAGGGCGGCCAATCCGGACAGCGGCTGAATCATGTCTGAATCAATTTCCCCGTCCACTCACCAAATCAGATCTGATATTCCGCAACATGCCGCATCCCGGTTGACGGACAGGTTTGGCCGCGTGCATGACTACCTTCGGATTTCCGTGACCGACCGATGCAATCTCCGTTGCACGTATTGTATGCCGGCGGCGGGTTTGAAATGGAAGCCGATTGGACAGCTACTGAGCAACGACGAGATTGTGCGGGTCGCGCGACTTATGGCCGGCATGGGAGTCAGGAAAATCCGCCTGACCGGCGGCGAGCCGACGACGCGAGGCGATCTTGCGGAACTGGTTGCAAGATTAGTCGAGATTCAGGGAATACAAACGGTCTCGCTGACCACAAACGGCGTGCTGTTTGCCGGACACGCCCGCTCCCTCAAACAGGCAGGCCTGTCAGGGGTAAACATCAGTCTGGACAGCTTGAGCCGCGACACTTTCACGGGGATCGCGCGCCGGGACGTGCTGGATCACGTACTGGCCTCCGTCGACGCGGCTATCGATCTCGCATTCGATCCGGTCAAGATTAATATGGTCGTGATGGCGGGCGTGAATGAGCACGAAATGCCGGACTTTGTGGAACTCGCGCGGAGCAGACCGCTCAATGTGCGCTTCATTGAGTACATGCCGTTCAAGGGCAATCAATGGGATCCCTCCGGGGTCGTCAGTTACGATACCATGCGCAGGCGAATCGAGCGCGCGTACGAGTTACACGCGATGCCCGAGACTTTCATCGCCAATCGAGTGGCAGAAGACTTCATGATACCGGGATTTTGCGGCAAGGTGAGTTTCATCGCCTCCATGTCGCGCAGTTTCTGTGCCCACTGCTCACGGCTGCGCTTGACGGCGGATGGCGCGCTGAAGGCCTGTCTGTTCTTCCCGGCGCAAGCACAACTGCGCGCATTTCTGCGCTCGGGAGCACGCGACGAGCAGTTGTTGGAAGTGATTACGCAAGCGGTCGTCGCGAAGCCCGAAGGTCATCCCGAGCCGTCGGCGCTTACCGCGCTCAACGACCTCAGCATGATAGAGATCGGTGGTTAGTCCCTGTTGGAGTGTACGCAGAACATCGCTCAGAACAGCGCTCACGGGAAGATCGTCGCGATCTCTACGAGTAGCCGGCGCGGAATTCCGAAAACAAATCAGCATGAAGTACGCCTGATTGAAAACTGGGGCATAGAGAACGACGTGCACGCGGGGAACTGGCACCGGCAGATCAGTATTCTTGCCATGGAGAGTGTCCGGAAGATTCGCGACAAAGGCGTACCCGTCCGTCCCGGGGCATTCGCGGAGAATATCACAACCGAATTCATCGACATCCCGAACCTGACTATCGGTACACGCGTGGTGATTGGAGATTCGGAATTGGAGATTACCCAGATCGGTAAAGAGTGTCATCAGAAGTGCGCGATCTTTTATCGCGCGGGAGACTGCGTCATGCCACGCGAAGGTATCTTCGCAATTGTCAAGCGCGGCGGGACGATCAGAGTCGGTGACGACGTAATCGTCTACTCCGGCACATTGGAGGCGGTGGAGATTCCGTCGAGCGAAACTGAGACCGCTTCATGAAACCGATTTCATGCTTGATCATGGCGGCGATTCTTTCGGCTGGGTTGCAGGTCATGGCACAAGAACCGGATTCCGCGACTGCGGTCGACTCGCTGCCGGCTGCCGACGCGACCATTCACGTTGACGTTGCCGCGCAAAGTTATGCCCAGAAATGCGCCGGCTGTCACACGGTCGGTGGCGGCAAACTCACGGGCCCGGACCTGCTGCCAACGCGTGCCTGGCCCAAGTCCGAACTCTTCGACATGATTCAGTTGATGGAACCGCGAGTCGGTGCGATGTCTTCGGACGAGATCAACGCGTATATTGAACTCCTGCAGGATTCGCGCGCAGGGGATCGCATCCGCATCGCACAGGAGCTTGCATCCAAGGCGGTTGCCGCCACGCTGGAACCCGCATCGAAGAGCGAAGGGCAACGACTGTACGACGGCACAACACGACTGGCCAATGGCGGCATTGCCTGCATCACCTGTCATCGGGCGGGCGCACAAGGCGGCACGTTCGGGCCTGACCTTACGAACTTACACGCGCGGATGGGCAAAGTGGCGATGACTTCGGCTATTCAGCAAACCCAGTACCCGGTGATGTCAGGTACTTACAAGAATCGTCCGGTTACGGCCCAAGAGGCCGTGCACCTCGCTGAGTATCTCACATCTCCCGAGTTGATGCCGGTGGCGAGCGTCGAAGATCATGCGCCGGTTCTCGGCGCCTCGCTTGGAGTGATAGGACTGTTGATTGTCGTTGGACTTTATCGCAAACGCTCGCGCAGCAACGGCTTGCGGCAACGAGGTATGGCATGAGTTGGATTACCGATCTCTTCGATCCCAAACAGCGGGAGTGGGAGGATTTCTATCGCAACCGCTGGTCCTATGACAAGATCATCCGCAGTACGCATGGCGTGAACTGCACCGGCGGCTGCAGTTGGAACATCTATGTCAAGAACGGCATCGTCACGTGGGAAATGCAGGCGCTGGATTATCCCATTATCGACAAGGAGATTCCGCCTTATGAACCGCGCGGTTGTCAGCGGGGCATTTCATATTCGTGGTATATTTACAGCCCGATTCGCGTCAAGTATCCTTACGTGCGCGGTGCGCTGATTGATCTCTGGCGCGAGGCCAAACAGAACTTTCCGGACGATCCCGTCGCCGCCTGGAATTCCATCGTCTCAAACCCGGAATCGCGATCGCGCTATCACACCGCACGCGGCAAAGGCGGACTGCGGAGATTCAGTTGGGATGAAGCATTGGAAATCCTCGCTGCCGCGAACATTCACACGGTCATGAAGCATGGTCCTGACCGCATCGCCGGATTCTCTCCGATTCCCGCGATGTCCATGATCAGCTACGCCGCCGGAGCGCGCTTCATGCAGCTCATGGGCGGCGTTTCGCTTTCTTTCTATGATTGGTATTGCGACCTGCCGCCCGCTTCGCCTGAAATCTGGGGAGAGCAGACCGACGTCGCGGAGAGTGCGGACTGGTTTAAATCGAATTTCATCGCCGTGGTGGGCTCAAATGTCCTGATGACGCGCACGCCGGATGCACACTTTCTGGTCGAAGCAAGGCATCGCGGCTCGAAAGCGGTGGTCTTCTCGCCGGACTTTTCGATGGTGTCAAAGGTATCCGATGAATGGGTACCGATTCATCAAGGGCAGGACTCGGCTTTCTGGATGGCCGTGGGTCACACGATCCTGCGAGAGAACTACATTGAACGCACTGTCCCGTTTTTCGTCGACTACCAGAAGCAATACACCGACGGGCCGATTCTGGTGGAACTACTTCCGCAAGCTGACGGCAGCTACAAACCCGGCCAGTACCTTCGCGCGTCGCAAATCGCCGAGACGCAGAGTCTTGACAATGCGAACTGGAAGTTCTTCATGCTCGATTCCGCAAGCGGCGAGCTGCGGGTCCCGCAAGGCACGATCGGTCATCGCTGGCAGGAAAAGAAAGGCCAATGGAATCTCAAGCTCGAAGATGAGCGAACGAGGCTGGCATTCGATCCTTTGTTGATGCTCGATCCCAAACGGGATGAACTGGTTTCAGTCTCGTTGCCGGAGTTCTCTTCGGAACAGGGTGACAGTTGGATGAAAGCCAGCGTACCGGTGCGCAAGATCGGTTCATCAAATGGCGATGTGTATGTGACTACCGCATTCGAGCTATTGATCGCAAGCTACGGAGTCGGCCGCGTTGCCGCCCAACCCGCGCCCTATGAAGAACCGGATCACCCGTATACGCCGGCGTGGCAGGAGAAGTTTACCGGAGTCTCCGGCGATGTCGTTTTGCGATTCGCCCGCGACTGGGCCACAACGGCCGAAAAGAGCGGTGGCAAGTGCAGCGTCATCATCGGCGCCGGCGTCAACCATTGGTACCACAACAATCTGATCTACCGTTCGATTATTTCGAGTCTCATGCTCTGCGGCTGCGTCGGAAAGAATGGCGGCGGATTGAACCATTATGTCGGTCAGGAGAAACTCGTTCCGCAAACTTCATGGGCGCCGATTGCCTTCGGAACCGACTGGTCTGCACCACCGCGGCTGCAGAACACGCCGTCCTTTCACTATGTGAACTCCGATCAGTGGCGCTACGACTCCAAATTGGATGACATTTGTCCCGTCGCCGATCGCTCGCATTCGATGGCGCATGGGCACACCATTGATCGGCAGATACAGGCCGTGCGCGCGGGCTGGCTGCCGTCCTATCCGCAATTTGACCAATCCTCGATCGAAGTTGCGCGCGAGGCCAGAGCGAGTGGAGCGACTGACGAAGCCTCGATTATTAAGAAAGTTGTAGAGCGACTTAAGTC
>CAZGVT010000052.1:13027-13615 GCA_964529255.1 uncultured Alphaproteobacteria bacterium
TTGCCGTCGAGGATCCCGACTCTCCGAGGAATTTCCCGCGTCTGTTCTATATCTGGCGCGGCAATGCGCTGCTGTCGTCCGCCAAGGGGCACGAGTACTTTCTGAAACACTATCTCGGCACGCACACAAATCTTGTGGCTAAGGAACAAGCCAAAGAGCTGGTCGAGGACGTCACCTGGCACGATAAAGTCGAGTTGGGCAAAATGGACCTCGTGGTGGATCTGAACTACCGCATGGATTCCTCCGCGCTCTATTCGGATATCATTTTGCCTGCCGCGACCTACTACGAGAAGAACGATCTGAACTCAACGGACATGCACAGCTTCATTCATCCGTTGCAGGCGGCCGTGCCTCCCTGTTGGGAATCCAAAAATGACTGGGACATCTTCCGTGAAATTGCCCGCATGACGTCCAAACTTGCCGAGCGCTATCTGCCGAGTCCGCTTGAGGACGTCGTCACTGCGCCGCTCGCGCATGACACGCCCGCTGAAATTGCCCAGCCCTCGATCCAGGACTGGTCGAAAGGCGAGTGTGAGGCGATTCCCGGCAAGACGATGCCCGTCATCAAAGTTGTCGAGCGCGATTACA
>CAZGVT010000053.1:0-13511 GCA_964529255.1 uncultured Alphaproteobacteria bacterium
CTTTTCCAATTCGTTGCCCGTTCTGCAAAATACTCCGTATCCTCCGTCTTGCCAAGTTCACGCGCCATTTCGGCGATGCACCAGTCGTCGTAGGCGTATTCAAGAGTTTTGGAAACGGATTCGTGAACTTTGTCGGCGGGGATGTAGCGGAGCGGTTGAATCGGTCTGAGTTCACAAGCCAAATGCCGCTCGAATGATTCCGAGTACACACGCAGCGGCCCGGTCTTCACCGACGAGACGGCAGGAATTGAAAAGACGATTTGATTCAGTCCCGGCCGGATGTCGACAGTACTTGTTTGTTCACCCAACACTTCCACCGTCGCTTGCCGACGTGCAGTCATGGACTCCAGATAGATGCGCCCAAACTGATAATGGCGACCGTTCTCCTCTGAAAGAGCGTACTCCTGCACAAAGGCAATTGTATCCTGCGGTACATGCTCGAAGGTCATGTACCAGTCATTGCTGCCGGCATTCTCGCCGGTCACTTTCAATCGCAATGGCCGGTCTTTGTCGAGCAGCGTGGCCGGCACGGTCAAGTACATCTCGCCGAAATGATCCTGATGCACATCGCGCCACAACGGCAGGAAAGTTAGCTTCGCACCGTTGCTGCTCACTTCCTGCCATGAGGTTCGTGAAGAATCGGGGGATGTATGGAAGCTCAGCCATTTCTCATCATTCACAAACAAGTCAAAGCGGTGACTTCCCCAGTGAGCACAGTGCCCCGCGACCCACATGAAGGTGACGGTATCCGCATCGAGATCGCCCGGGACGTAATCGGTCTCCCATTCGATGCACATCGTACCGTCGGTAGCGCGCGCGATCAGTGCGTCTTTCACATACGGATAATGAGAGTGATAGTGAATTCTTTCTCCGGAAACCGTCTTGGCGAAGCCGGGAATGACGAAGCTGTTTCCGCCAAGAGCACTCTCGCGAAGTTCGTTCGGCGGGACAATCTCATTTCTGCAAAGCTCCACCATCTTTTCCTGAACGGAAGTCGGCTTCACCTGATTGTAGAACTCAAGTCCGCGCCGCAGTTCTCCGGCACTTGCAGTTATGGCATCGAAGGCACGCGCAATATCGAACCCGCGAAAGCCCTTCTTCCCTGCATCAGCAATCACCGGCACGGAGTGATATCCAATCATGCACCATGTCTCGTCACCGGCGAGCGACCAGACGGGGAGATTGCCGTGTTGATCGTGAAAGGCGAGCATGGAATTGACGAAGTCGTTCACGCGTTCAGGTTGCAAAATCGTATACAACGGATGAGCGGCGCGATAAGTGTCCCAAAGTGAAAATGTACAGTAGTTGTGGAATTCGCCCTGATGAGTGTTGCCGTCGCCACCGCGATAGGTCTTGTCCACGTCGTTGAACAGCGTCGGCGCGAGGAACGCATGATAGAGCGCTGTGTAGAATGTCGTGCGGTCGGCATCACTCATCATTTCGACTCGAACCCGGCCAAGCGCTTCATTCCATCTCTCGTGCGCTTCGCTCTTGAGCTTCTCAAAATCCCAGTGCGGAATTTCCGCAAGGAGATTCGCTCTTGCACCTTCGTTTGAAGTTGCGGAAATACCCACCCGGATCATCAGCGGTTCCGCATCGTCACTTGCGAATTCAAGAATTGCTTTCGTCCGCTTGCCCTGCGCGATGCCGGTCATGCCCGGAATCGAATCATCGCGAACAAATGTGGCAGCCTTGAAGGGACGCGAGAATTCCGCCGAAAAAAAGACTTCCTGTTTCGGTGCCCATCCTGATGAGAACCTGTGCCCCTCAATGCCTGATTCACCGATCTGCCTCACAAGAGTTTCCTGCGGCGAGTCATCCTGTCCGTAGCCGAGATCAATTACGACGAATGCAGAGCCCCCTCTGGGAAACGTATAGCGGTGCATCGCGGCCCGTTCCGTCGCGGTTAGCTCCACGAGAGTGCCGTTATTCAGCTTGACGGAGTAAAACCCGGGAGATGCAGTTTCATTCGCATGGGAAAATGTTTGCGTGATCAGCTTTGAAAAGTCAGGTGGCTGCGCGCATGGTGTGATAAGAATGTCGCCAAGGTCAGCGCATCCAGTCCCGCTCAAGTGCGTATGCGAGAATCCGACGATCGTATCACACGAATAGTGATAACCGGAACACCAGTCCCAGCCGCGCTTGCCGTTATCGGGGCTGACCTGCACCATCCCGAACGGAACGGTTGCACCGGGGTATGTGTGCCCATGCGCGTCCGTACCGATAAACGGATTCACGAATTCTGCAGGTTCACCGCCTGAAGCGAACAACGGGCTACTCATAAATATGAACAGAGTGAGAGTTAATGTCCACTGGATGCCCCCGATAATCCGCTGAGTGCAGCCTTGGCGCGCGTTCACCGGAGTATTATTTCTCCACATGCATCGAACCTTGCAGCGCGTAATAGACAATATACAAATAACAGAGCGCCGGAAGTATAAATGCAAGCTGAATACCGATCGTATCGGCGAGCGCGCCTTGCAATACGGGAATTACAGCCCCTCCCACGATGGCCATCACCAGCACACTCGAACCCTGACTTGTCAACTGCCCCAAATCCTCAATTCCCAGCGTGAAAATAATCGGAAACATCACTGAGTTGAAAAAGCCAACCGCAAGTATGCTCCACATCGCCGCCGCGCCCGAAAGAAAAACAGTTGCCATGACCAGCAGCGAGGCAATCGCCGCGGCGACGGCAAGCACAATGCGAGGCTTCAATCGCTGGAGCAGGGCGGAGCCAATAAACCGACCGATCATCGCGCTCCCCCAGTAATAGGAGACAAAGCCCGCCGCTGCCGCTTCAGTGAGTCCCGCAATATCATCCTGCCCGAAGAAATTCACAAGAAAACTGCCGATGGAGACTTCTGCACCGACGTAGAGGAAGATCCCGATCGCCGCAAATCGCAAGTGCCGGTACTTAAGCGCATCGCGCAATTTGGCATGGCGAGATTCCGAATTCTCCACGGTCGAAATCCTCGGCAATTTCACCAGCCCCATGATCAGCGCAAGCAGGAAGAGAGCGGCCGCCAGCCCAAGGTAAGGCAGCTGCACCGAGGAGGCTTTCGCCAACTTGGCTGCATACTGCTCCGAGACCGGAAGCCCGGCAAGTTGCTCGGCCGAGAGAGTAGTCCCCAGAATCAACAGCCCGCCGATATAGGGTGCGGTAGTATGACCGAGCGAATTCACGGCTTGCGCGAGATTCAAACGACTCGAGGCGGTCTCCGGCTTTCCCAGCACAGAAGCGTACGGATTCGCCGCGACCTGCAGTACGGTGATGCCGGTGGCCAGCACAAACAACGCTGTGAGGAATAGGGCAAAGGATAGTGTGCCGGCCGCGGGATAAAACAGCAGTGCTCCCACGCCGGCCACGGAAAGTCCGATCACCACACCACGCTGGTATCCGCACCGTGCAATCAGCTTACCTGCCGGAATAGACATCAGCAGATATGCGGCGAAGAAAGTGAATTGAATGAACATCACGCGCGTGTAGTTCAGATCAAACACCGGCTTCAGGTGCGGCACGAGAATGTCATTCAGACAAGTCAGAAAGCCCCACATGAAAAAGAGTACGGTGACAATTGAGAATGCGGATTTGTACCCTTTAGTTTCCATGCAATTTCCTATTTGAGGATTAGATAAGTTGCTGTAACCAGGGGCCCGCTCAAACAGGCGAACCGCCTTCCAGTTCCTGCCAGACCAGCGCGGCGGCGCCGAGAATGGCAACATTTTCCCTGAGTCCGGATGGCAACAACTTCACCTTATGCTTGAAGATCTTGAGCATGTTCTGCTCCATATATCGCTGAGTCGGCTCAAAGATGAATGCGCCCGCATTTGCCAATCCTCCAAACAGAAAGATTGCTTCAGGACTTGTATGGGCTACGGCGTTTGCCAGAGTCAATCCGAGAACGTATCCCGTGCGGTCGAAAGCCTCAAGCGCCACGGAGTCGCCGGACTTGGCAGCGTCACCGATCATCTTCGCCGTGAGTTCCGCCGGCGTAACTTTGCTCAGGAAACCTGAGGATCGACCGGTGGCAAGCAGCTCTTTTGCCGTCCGAACTATGCCGCCCGCGGATGCATACTGCTCGAGACAGCCCCGTCTGCCGCAGCCGCACTCGCGACCGTTGGGATCGAAGATACAGTGACCAATCTCGCCGGCGAATCCGTCATGCCCGTAGAGTAATCTGCCGTCTACCACAATTCCGCTGCCAACCCCTGTGCCGAGTGTGATAACAATGAAGTGACGCATTTCTTTTGCCCCGCCGAACAACATTTCACCGATCGCCGCCGCATTAGCGTCGTTCGTCAAAGCGACCGGAACCGGATAGAAGGAACGGAGCATTTCCGCAAGCGGTATGATCCCTTTCCATGCCAGATTTGGCGCGTGTTCAATTGTCCCCCGATAGTAATTGCCATTCGGTGCACCGATGCCGATGCCACGAAACGTAACAGTGCCATTGCGATCATTCAACAGGGCATCGATTCTGCCGCGCAAAACTCCGACATAGTCTTCCACGGTCGCGTAACCGGTTGTGGCGATTCTATCTGTGGCAAGGCATCCACCGTCGCGAGCCACTATCCCAATCTCGGTATTGGTCCCACCGATGTCCATACCGACAACGATTTCTGTCATAATCTGAGTGTGAGTAGGTTACTGAGGAAGGAGTCCGGAGCTCTCCGTTATCCGACGGGGAAGAATGGCGAGCAAGAATGAAGGAAGCACAATATAAATCGCTTTCCAGCTAATTGCAAGGACTAACTTGTCACTCCCTACAGAGTACGTTATAACTTGTTGTTAAACGACTTAAGATCGGACAAGGCGCCTCTTCCGGAGATCCCGCCATTGAATCTGAGCGTTATCTCGATCTTCACGGCACGGAGTAACCATGCCGTCAACCTCAACCCCCATTATACGTCCCCTCCAACGCAGCAGCGCATAGGCTGGAATTGATGGTCGCCACAGACGGATTTTGCCGAAGCACATATGCGCTCTGCGCTATCATGTTAACGTGGATTGCAGCGGTGTCGCGGACAGGGAGTTTTCGTTTCAAGCCCGTGCTGCAATATGCCGATAATATCCGTAGAGAAGTGCCCATTCAGAACGCCGCTGCAAGTCAGTCATTCGGCCGGAAGAGTTGAGAAGTGAGCGGCCCGATCAGGCACGACTTCGCCGTGTGGCACGGCATTTGATCACATTCCTATTCAGACTCAAAAGCCATCAGCGAACACTTCATTGACCCCCCCCGCGCAAGCGGGTGTACAAGCAAAAAACTATGCCGGAACGTCGAGCAGCCACAACCGCGCAAATCAGCACGATTCTCATTGCCGCCTGTCTGTTGGTACTGAGTGTTGCGCTCTATTTGGCCGTCGGCCAGGAGCGCTCCGAACTCGAGCGAGTGCTGGCGTCTACCGCTCGGGGTCATGCTGCAATGCTGGAGCAGGCATTCGCGGCGCGGCCGGACGAACTCGGGGAGATCACTCTTTGCGATTCTCTCTCCAGATTTCGCGACCACTTGATCAGTGCTTTTGTCAAGACGCATAGTCAGATTGCCGATTTTGATGAGAAAGTTATCCTGAGAATCGGCGAAGTCCGTAACGATACGATTATCGCGCGTACGATTTCTCCGGGCGAGAGTACGGTCGAACGTCGGCCATTTGACTTGAGCAAATCCGAGCCGATGCAGCGTGCGTTACGGAGGGAGTCGGGTATCATGGAGGGTCTCGATTCACGCGGCGTGAATGTCATTGCGGCCTATAGGTACATACCTTCGCTCGGACTCGGAATCGTCGCCAAAATCGATTTGGCGGAAGCGAGGGCGCCCTACCTGGCCCTGGCATTCTCGCTGATTGGTCTGTCCGGAGCAATCACACTGATCGGACTCCTGCTGATCCGCCGTGCCACGCGTCCTGTGATTAACCAATTACGCGCGCAAAATCTTGAACTAAAATCTGAAATCGCCAATCGCGTCTCGCTCGAGGAGGCGCTCACAAAGTCGTTCCAGTCCTACCGTGACTTGATTGAGAACATAAGCGATACGGCCTATGAAATTAACGCTCGTGGAGTCGTTACCTACATTAGCCCGGTGGTCACACGGGTGCTCGGCTACCAACCCGAGGAAGTTACCGGAAAGCACTTCACGGGATTTGTCCATCCGTCTGACCTTGATGCCGTCCTCAGCGCCGTCGAAGAAACGCTGCGAGGGCACTCGCTATCGCTTGACTTTCGGCTCCTCTGTGCAGACGGGGGCTATAAGTGGGTAAAATCATCAGCGCAAGCCGTAACCGTGGATGGCGTGCCCACAGGTTTGCGCGGCGTCTACGTCGACATCTCTGAGCAAAAAGCCGCCGAACTGGCGCTGCAGCGAAGTGAGCGTATCACACGCGCTATCACGAGCGCCGCGCGCGATGCCGTGGTTCTCATTGACGAGAGTGGGTGTGTTACTTTCTGGAATCCCGCAGCGGAGTACATTTTCGGCTATTCAGCCGAGGAGGCGATTGGACAGCCGATTCATGAGTTGGTCGCCTCACCGCCCTTCCGCGACCATATTCGCAAGGCCCTTCGCCGCATTGCGATGCCTGCGAGCGGCGATGCTCTGGGGAAAACCATCGAATTCGAGGCCATGCGAAGAGATCTCGCCGTTGTGCCGGTGGAGCTTTCGCTCGCTGCAACCGAGCTCGACGGAGTCTGGCATGCCGTAGGGTTGATACGCGACATCTCGGAACGTAAACTGGCCGAGCTGGCGTTGCGCGAGAGTGAAGCAAGTTATCGAAGTCTCTTCAAGAACATGCTGGAGGGGATTGCCCACTGCCGCGTGATTTACGACGCCACTGGCCACGTGGTGGATTGGATATACCTAAGTGTAAATGGGGCATTCAACAAGATCACTGGGCTTACGGATGCCGTCGGAAAGCGCGTAAGCGAGATTCTTCCCACATTGAGGGAGACCAATCCCGAACTGTTCATAAAGTACGGGCGCGTCGCCAAAGAGGGGCAGACCGAAGCGTTTGAAATGGAAATCGTCCCGCTGGGAATGATCTTGCATATCACGGCATACTGCCCGGCGCCTGATGAGTTTGTTGCGGTCTTCGAAGATGTGACCGAACGATCAAAGGCCGAACGCTCACTTCGTGACGCGCTCGACTCTCTGCAAGTGGCCCGGGATGCCGCAGACCTCGGAGTCTGGAGTCTTGAACTGGCCGACCGCTCGATCACTTGCGACCAGAGAACCCGCGAGCTTTGGGGTCTGGCTGCGGATGAACCTGCGACATGGGACGCGATTTTCACCTACGTCCATGCCGACGACCATGAACCGGTATTGCGGGCTA
Source organism: uncultured Alphaproteobacteria bacterium (assembly GCA_964529255.1). GTDB lineage: Bacteria > Electryoneota > RPQS01 > RPQS01 > RPQS01 > CAZVXJ01. The sequence goes on from CAZGVT010000053.1 coordinate 7,324, forward strand.
TCGAACGGGCAGTCACGCCCGGCAGCGACGGCCAGATCATGATCGAGCTGCGGACCACCCGAAAGTCCGAGAACAGCCTGCGCTGGATCGCAGCGACAGGGCACGTCATTTACGAGAACGGCCACCCGGCTCGCCTGACCGGCGTGGTTCAGGACGTCACCGAACGCCGCAAGGCGGAACAGGCGCTCCGCGACAGTGAACAGCTCTTCCGCACGATCATGGAACACATGATCGATGCCGTTTTCATGACGGATGCCGATGGCTACATCACTTACCTTTCGCCGTCCGCCGAAGGGCTTTTCGGCATCCCGATCGATGAGATCATCGGTTCGCACTTCACGCAATGGCTGCGACCCGATATCGTAAATTGGGCCAATCGAGAATTCATTGCGCAAATAGAGAGCCGGCGCACAGCGCTGAGCCAGGAAACCATATTGCGCAATTCCGGCGGCTCGTTTATCTTTGCGGAAATGAATTCCACCGTCATCGTTCGCGATGACAAGGTAATCGGGACGGCGGGCTTGCTTCGCGACGTCACGGAGCGTCGACGCGCGGATGAAACACTTCGCAACTTGCGGTTTGCGGTGGAAAAGTCCGGAGAAGTCATTTTCATGACCAGTCCGCAGGGGGTGTTTACCTATGTAAATCCCGCTTTCACGGAGCTGTACGGCTACCTTCCATCAGAAGTAGTCGACCGGACTACTCCTCGGATATTGAAAAGCGGTGAGCTCGGTCCTGGGGACTACGCACAATTCTGGAAGACTTTACTGTCGGGCAACATTTACCGCCATGAGTTGACCAACTGCACGAAGGACGGCAGACAGATTTCGGTCGAAGTGTCCGTTAGCTCCACGATCGATGAATCCGGAGAGATTAGCGGATTCCTCGCCGTACAGCGTGACATCACGGATCGAAAGGCCGCTGACCGCGCGCTTCGTGAATCGGAAATGCGTTTTCGTATGGTCGCCGAATCGCTTAACGAGGGGCTGGCAATTACGAGTTTGGACGGCGACTTTGTTTACCTGAACCGGCAGTTGGCCGAGATGTGCGGCTACTCAGTCGAGGAGCTCATGGGAAGGCCCGCATCGATCATCATTCCGGACGAATTACGTGAATCCGTCGATACCCGCACGCGAAGACGCGCAAGCGGGCTATCTGAAAAGTACGAACTCCAACTCGTCCGCAAGAACGGCAAAAAATTTTGGGTTGAAATCAACGCCAGTCCTTATACGGACGCGCAGGGGAATATCATCGGAGCGCTGGCGGCCTTTGCGGATATCTCCGATCGAAAAGCGGCGGAGGCGGAGCGATTAAGCCTGGAAAGCCAGTTGCGTCAAGCGCAGAAAATGGAAGCCATTGGAACACTTGCCGGCGGCATTGCGCACGATTTTAACAACATCCTGACGCCGATCATGGCCTATACTGAGATGGTCCTCTTGAACGTGGCAGATGATCCAGTAACGACCGAGGATTTGCGTCGCGTGATGGAAGCTGCGATCAGAGCCAAGGATCTTGTCCGGCAGATTCTCACCTTCAGTCGCCAGACAGAGCACGAGCGCTATTCCATATCACCGGCTCCAATCATTAAAGAAGCAATGAAACTCATGCGGGCTTCTCTGCCTTCGACCATTCGAATCGTCGAGAATATTGACATCGGCGATGCCGAGATTCTTGCCGACCCCACCCAGATCCATCAGATCATGATGAACTTGTGCACGAATGCGGCCTGGGCGATGAGCCAGCACGGAGGGGAATTGAGAGTCTCCGTTTCCATCGCAGGCGCGCCGGTCGCGGGCCGGAGTGACCAAGCCAATCTCCCTCCCGGCCGATACATAAAATTGTCCGTCGGTGACACCGGTTGTGGGATGGATGCGGCGACGGTCTCGCGCATTTTCGAGCCGTTCTTCACCACCAAATCTGTCGGCGAGGGAACCGGCCTCGGATTGCCGGTTGTGCACGGCATTGTGAAAAGTTATGGTGGCGAAATACACGTGTCTTCCGAACCGGGCGAAGGGACACAATTTGACCTCTACTTCCCTCTGGCAGCCGTCAGTCATCAGCGCGCACTCCAACCGGCATCGGACAACCTCGAAGGAAGCGAACGGATTCTCCTGGTCGACGATGAGGCGGAAATCGCTGCCGGCTGTGCTCGCGCTCTCGAACGCTACGGGTACCACGTCACGTTTCGCACCAGCAGCATTGAAGCGCTGGAAGCGTTCAAAGCGCATCCACAAAGTTTCGACCTCGTCGTCACCGATTTCACCATGCCGCAGCTGACTGGAGTGGAGTTGACTCGCCGGATTAAGGGTCTCGATGCCATGATGCCGATTGTCCTGATGACCGGATTCAGTGCAGTCGTCAATGAGAGCAACATCCGGGATTTCGGAATCGACGCGATCATTATGAAACCCGTGATCGGTGCGGAACTCGCCGCTGCGGTTCGCAAAGTAATTGATGAACGATGTTCCTCCCTTTCTTCTTCAAACGGTCAGACATCGGATAACCAAGAGTCGGAATACGAAACTAAAACATAGGAATTCCATATCAAATGCAGGGAGTTCACGAGCAAAATCACGGGATGGTTGTCATTGATACCCATGCGGTCATCGAGAACATCCCGGCACTGCCAATCATCGTAGCCTATGTGCTCGACCTATCAGCCGATGACGACCTGTCCGTTGTCGCATTGGCGCATGCGCTGGAGGCCGATCCCGGCATGACGGCGAAGGTCCTTCGGGTTGCGAATTCCGCTTATTATGCGCCGCCGGAGCGCGTGTACACGGTTCGTGACGCCATTCAGTTCATCGGATTCGAAGCTGTACGAGCGCTTGCGGTAACCACATCGATGGTCGGGGGACTTTGGGTCGACGATGATCTCTTTAACCGTCAAGCCTTCTGGCGCCACAGTCTGCGCTGTGGACTCTTTGCGCGCGCGATTGCTGAGTCCACCCGCACGCACTCCCCGGACGTTCTCTTCACCATGGGAGTGCTGCATGACATCGGACGGACGGCGCTTATTCAGCAAAGCCCCGAACTATATCGGCAGGTGTTGGATACCATGAACACCGACGGCTTGCTGTTGTGGAAGGCCGAGAAAAAGTGTCTCGGAATGCATCATGGCACAGTGGGTGGTATGCTGGCTGAAAAGTGGCGACTGCCGGCCTCGTACGCATCGGTCATCGCCAACCACCACGAAACGGATACAACTTCGGAATACCATGCAATGGCTGAGATCGTCGCCCTCGCTGATGCCATGGCCCACAGTGCAAGCCCCAAGGACCGTCAAGGCTGGATCACACCGCCGCTCGTCGCGGATCTCTGGCTGCCCTTGCAACTGGACGAAGCCGCCGTGCGAAAGATATATGGTGAACGCGACTTTATCGAACATCACACGCGATCGATCTATGAAACAGCCTCGATTAGTTAACCGGCAGCCGTGATGTCCACACAAGTGACCGATACCCGGCAGGTCCGAATTCTCTCCCGCGCCTTCGATAGTTGGGTCGTGGAATTCAGGATTGCCGTGAGTGAATTATTGGATCAGCAACAGTTGTTGCTGCACTTGCGTGGCGTCAAACAGGTTATCGCTTCCACTCAGTCCGTCCCGGAAAGTTGCCTGATCTTTGACGGCATAGTCAGAAAGAACAGGGACGGCGAGATGGTCGATGTTGTTGTCCGCATCAAGAAGCGCATTGTTGAATCCGGAGCACCGCGCATTTCGTTCAAGGACGAGTGCAATTCCTCAGGCTGTAGTTTTTCGCATATGCACGCGCTGGCAGATATCTACTATCTCGACGACTTTGAGCAAGTCACCACTTTGGATCGGGTCATGCGCGCCGTGCGCGAGGCAAGCGTCAAGACGGAACTCGTGGACCAGGGCTTGATCAGTCAAAAGCTTGCAGAAATTTCCGAGACTCAGTCCCCGGCAAGAGGCGTGCCGCTTGCACGAGGTCGCCTTCCGGAAACGGGCCGTGATGCGGAAGTCGTATTTTATTTTCAAGTCGTCTCAGAGTCACAGGATGTAAATGTGCTCTACTCATCCAGAAAGGTCCGTCGGGGTGATCTGCTGTGCAGAAAAACCCCGCCGATAGACGGCGTCGACTCAGGCTTCAATGTCCAGGGTCATGTACTTCCACCGCGTCCCGGACTCGACATTACGATCAAAGCAGGTCCAAATGCCTCGCTCAGTCTCGATGAAGTCGACGTAGTAGCGGAGAGCGACGGTGTGGTCGTAATCAGTCGCGAGAACCGCCAAATCCGTTTGGCACGCGGCATCAAGGAACTGCCCGAATCGGTAACGGTGGCCGTTAACCCGGTCATGAAGCTTGATGCGAATGAGGTAATCAATTTGACAACGTCTCACGCCGTGGAAGTCACGGGCAATCTGCGTGTGGGCAGTCGAATTGTCTCCGATAGCGAAGTGTTCATCGAGGGAAACGTGGAGCAAGGCGCCTCGATTACGGCGGCCGACGATATCCTGGTCACTGGAAAAGTTATTGGCGCCACGCTATCAAGCCAGCGGGATATCCGCACAAACAGCGATGTATCAAATTCGGAGCTAAGTGCCCACGGCGACATTCAAGTTTCCGGGGCCGTCAGCGGAAGCACCGTCTCCGGTGACAGCATCAGCGCGGGTACGGTCAGCGGCTGCCGGATTGTAGCACGGAAAAACGTCAGCGTCGAGAGTATCGGGGACGACGAGGGCAAGGTCATGTCCACAATCTGTGTCGGCATGCAGGAATTCTTCACCCAGCGGCTGGTCGAAAACCAGAAGTTCTTGGAATCTGCGCGCGCGAACCTTGATCGAATCAAGTTGGTCATCGGAGAAGATCTATTCGAGCGCGTGGACCGCGCCAACATGCAGACCATCCTGATGCGCTTTCTGTCCAAGCTCCACTTAGACACACATCCAAAGGCCAGACAACAAGTGGACGTATACCGCAGATTGATCGAGGCAATTCCACCTACGATCGCCCTGGTTGAGCAAAAGGAGCGTGAATGCATGGAAATATCTCGCAAGCTCTCCGAGCACGTGTCTGCAAATGACGGTATGATTTTAGTAAAGCAGAGGATTTCCTGCCCGACAAATGTCAGTGTTGACGGCATACAGGCAAATGTTGAAGTAACAAGTTCGCCGGTCCGAATCGGGACGAGCGGAGGACAAATAGACTGCAATCCCAATATCGACTCTGGAGCGCAAGGAGCGAAATGAACTCACAAAACAAATCAACTGTCCTCTTCGTTGATGACGAGTCGTTTGTGCTGGACGCCTTACGCAGGGTGTTTCGACAGGACGAATACACACTCCTGTTTGCCGGCAATGCCAACGAAGCCATGACGATTCTGGAGCGTACCTCCGTGCAAGTCGTCGTATCGGATTTTCGTATGCCGGGAATGAACGGCGGGGAGTTCCTTCATGCCGTTGCCGAAAAGTGGCCGGACACCATTCGCATCATTCTCTCTGGTTTTGCAGATATGACGTCGGTCATCTCCTCAATCAACGAAGGGCAAATTTACAAATTCATCTCGAAGCCGTGGCGTAATGAGGAACTTCTGGAGGTTGTACGCGCGAGTGTGGAAAAGTACTGGCAGCAGATTGAGCTTCGCGCGCTTGCTGAGGCCGCGCTCGCGCAAAATGACTCGCTCCTGCAAGATCACCTCGATGGACTCCGCCGGATTGACGAGCGCCAGAGTGCAATGGAGCGCCAAGTCGACGCTTTAGCGGCGTATCAATTTGCCTTCGAGAGTGCCGTCACACCGACGATTCTGTTTCGCGATGCGGAATTCTTGGATGCGAACTCAGCGGCCCGCAGCGTTTTGGACTTGGAACATTGGAATGCACCCGCCGCGTCCCACCCAATCATCAGAGAAATGGCTCGCCGCCTGGCGGATTCCGTCACAAAGACGCCTGCCCGGACTTTTGCCTTCAACTTGGCTCAGAGCAATGGAGGGACGATCCCCCTCGTCGTAACTACCGACAAGGGATTGGGTGAATCGGGTCTTGCCGTCGCTCAAATAAGGGCAAACTCCTGATCTGAAGTTTCGTCCGGACTCCGCAGTCTACGGACACGAAGCTTCAATCTCGATTTCCCCTATGAAAACAGGCTCCTCGTTTCGGAGGAGCCTCAGTCGTATGTGCACTTAACGGGAGTCAATCAGAGCATAAATACAAATTCGTCGATAGATGC
>CAZGVT010000054.1:0-7196 GCA_964529255.1 uncultured Alphaproteobacteria bacterium
CGCCGCCGAATCCGTATTGCTCATGTTTGAATCCGCCGGCATCGTGGCAATTTTCTGATTCTTGCCTATTCGTTCTTCTGCGCTCCTGTCTGTGACGAGCCAGAGGACTCCCGCCACAACGACGGCAACCGCCACAACCGTCCACACTCGGCTGCGAGCGGTCGTCGCGGTGGACTTCGACGCGTGCCCGTCGAGCATCTTGAGTGCGAAAGTCGGACTCCGCGGCCGTTCGTCGGCTGACTTTCGCAGCAGCGATTCGATCAGTCCGCGCAATTTTGGCGGCAGCGACAAGATCGCCGAGTGATCGAGATTGACGTCGCTCTCGCGAATTTTTCTCAGCGTATCCAGCAAAGATTCTCCGATCAGCGGATTCGCTCCTGTCGCCGCTTCGTACAGGATCACTCCGAGTGAAAACAAATCGGATTGCTCGCTGATCTTCCCCCCCGCCGCCTGCTCCGGACTCATGTACGCGGGTGTGCCGACAATCGCCTCGTGATGCGTGAGCTGCGGCGCGTCTTTCAGCATCGCCAGTGAAAAATCCGTGATCTTATAGCTGATCTCCCCCCACTCTTCAGAAGTCTCCTCCCCCCACTCTTCGCAGCTCTTCTCCCCCCACTCTGTGGGGGGACCAAGGGGGGTATCCTTCATTCTTTCCCCCTCCGCTTGCGGGGGGGTAGGGTGGTTCGCCTTCACAAGTATGTTCTCCGGCTTCAAGTCACGGTGCACAATCCCCACCGAGTGCAAAGCCGCCAGTCCCGCCAACAACTGCTTCGCAAGCGTTTCTACTTCCGCCGCCGGCAGCTTTCCGCGCCGCTTCAGGTGCGCCGAGAGATTTCCGCCCTCCACCCACTCCAGCAGCATATACATCCCCTCGTCCACATCCTGGCCGTACTCGTAAATCCGCACCAGATTCGGATGATCGAGCCGCGCCACCGCCTTCGCCTCGCGCTCGAATCTTCCGCGAATCTCCGCATCATGCGCAAGCTGCGGATTCAGCACCTTGATAAACACGTCGCGCTCCAGCGCCGAATCCCTCGCCCTGAAACTCAGAGCGAGGTCACCGCGATGAAGAAGAGTGCGGGAAGGAAATCTATCTTTAAGCGAAATCAAAGGTGTTTCTTCTCCCCCCACTCTGTGGGGGGACCAAAGGGGGGGGTATCTTTCGTGCATTCCCCGCCCGGAGTCTTCGAATCTTCATAGGGACATGCCCATGTGCTTGTCCGTCCTCTGTAGGGGCTGATTGCATCGCCTCATCGTATCCTCCGGCGGCCCATTCGGGCAGCAGCTACAATTTGTCATTTGCCGTTTTCATCACTCCCCCCACTCCTTCAACCGGTAATGCAAATACCGCCGTGAAATCCCCAACATCTCGGCCGCGCGGGACTTGTTGCCGCCGCAAACGGAGAGCACGTGCAGGATGTGCTTTTTCTCCGCAACTTTCCAGGTCATGTCCTCACCGGACTGCGATCCGCCATCAGGCAGGTGGATGTCATCCGCTTCAATACGATCTCCGCTACACACTACCAATGCCCGCGCAATACAATTTTCCAGCTCGCGCACATTCCCCGGCCACGCATAAGCCGTGAGTTTTTTCAGCGCCTCCGGCGAGACTCCGATCTCCCGCTTTCCTTTGGAGTATTTCTCCAGAAAATGCCGCACCAGAAACGGAAGATCCGTCAGCCGCACCCGCAGCGCCGGAGCATGCACGGGCAAAATGTACAGCCGGAAAAAGAGATCGCTGCGAAATCTTCCCGCATCCGATTCCTTCTTCAAATCTTTGTTCGTCGCGGCAAGAATGCGCACATCCGCCTGCCGCGTCACCGTGTCTCCCACGGCGCGATACTCACTCTCCTGCAGGAATCTGAGCAGCTTCGTCTGTAAATCGGCGGGAATATCCGCGACTTCATCAAGAAATAGCGTCCCGCCCTTTGCCGCCTCCACCAATCCCTGCTTGTCCGACACCGCACCGGTAAACGCCCCTCTCTTGTGCCCGAAAAGCTCGCTCTCGAACAATTGCGGCGAGACATTCCCGCAATAGAGCGCGACAAACGGCTTTTCACCTCGCTCGCTGCGCGCGTGAATCTCCCGCGCCACCAGCTCCTTTCCCGTTCCCGATTCGCCGGTAATAAGCACAGGCAAATCGCTGGGAGAGACGCGCTCGATCATCGAGAGGAGTTCCATCATCGCCGCCGACGATCCGACCAGCGCAGTGCCCGATTTCCGCCCCTTCAGCGATTGCAATTCACGCCGCGCCTTCTCATAGCGCTTCGCATTCTCAATCGCCAGAGTGCTAAACGCCGCCAGCGTAGCCAACGGCGCAAGATTGCCTCTTTGAAATTGCGTGCGATCGCTGCGGCTGTCCAGATAAATCGCGCCCGTCACCGCTTCCCGCGTGCACAGCGGCACAATCACCGCAGCCTGAATCCGTTGCAGGATGATCGAAGAGCGTCCGGAAAATCGCGGATCCTCCAGCGCACTTTCGGTCAGCACCGGCTCGCGCTTCTGAAAAACTTCCTCCAGCAGAGATGAGGAGATATCCGCCAGTCCGGGGACGTCACCCTCGCGTGTAGAGTGCGCCGCCGCAACCTGCAGCTCTCCGTTTTCCCGCAGCAGAATCAACGCATTCTCGGCGTGCATCGCTTCGGCAGCCGCCTTCACCACAGAACTCAGCACATCGTTGAGCGGCCGCAACTCGAGCAGTTTCTGCCCCACCGCGAGAATCTGATCGCCGGTGATAATCCCCGATTGCAATCTTCCCCCTATTTCGCCTGCACGAATTCGAGCCGACTCATTCCGCGCGATCCCGTCGTGTCTACTCTAAAATCACCCTCCTTGGAGCGCGAGATGTTGCCAAAACTATCCACCACCGTGATTGTCCAGTAATACTCTCCGACCGGCAGGGAATCGCTCACTAACACACTTTGTTCAACTTCGGTCATCAGCGACGAGACCCAAATCGTATCTGCCGCCGAAATGTCAATGATCGTGGCCAGAAACCCGAACGGAAATTCCGCTGCATACGGCTCCCAGTTCAGCGCCGGATATGCTCCCACTGTATCCTCATCCATTGGCGAGATCAGCGCCGGAGTGCCGGTGATGACGCGCGCAAGATAAGCCGGACCGGCGGTATAGACGATTCCGCCATGCATCACGACACGAAACGTGAACGGCCAGCCTACCGCCGCTTCGCCCGCCGGATCGCCGAAGCTCGATCCGGGAAGCGTTGCGCCCCAATAAGCCCAAATGCTGTCGTAACCCAGAGACAGTTGCGGTTCTGCTTTGAACTTCACGCACACCGTGTCGGCCTCTTGACTGGACACTCCTCGAAGTTGAGGCAGAATTGAGTAAAAGTCCGTCGCCGGGAAGTTACGGGAGATGTGCCGCGAGAGGACTCGGACCTGAAACACGGGAGGCGTCGGCTCCTCCTGGGGAGGCCGGTAGTATTTGGAGTCCGGGTCCAACGGATTATCGTGCGGAGCCGCGCAGCCCAGCAGTAACAGGACCAAACTCGCCTGAAGCGTACGAAAAGCTTGGATAAGCCGATACATACCCTGAGTATACAAAGTTCTCTTCATAAATTCAAGTGACCATACCGCACGAAGCCGACCAATTAACGACTATTCCCATCGCTCGATGAAAAAGATGCATCTCTGGTCAATCGCGGAGGCACAACCGACGGCTAAAGTATTGACCCGCGGATCCCGCGCAGGTTGACTCCATTGGGATCATTCCGGTGCCGCACTTTGCGGGTCGTTATGCGTACTGCGTTGACCCTGTTGACTTTTGGATTTTCATGCCCTACCTTTATACGATAGGTTGATTCAGTTATGCTAAAGGACTCTCTATGAAAACGATTATCGTTTTTCTGCTCTTCGCGCTGGCCTGCGCTCCGTCCGCATTCGCGCAAGCGGGTAGCGTCGTGTTTACGGAAGTCCTGTACGATGACACATCCTTTTCCGACGTCGAATGGCTCGAGATCCACAACACAACGGCTGCGGCCATAGATATCTCCAATTGGATCATTCACGACGACAACAGCTACCCACCGGATGCGGAGGGTGCATGGAGAATTCCGGAAGGGACTTCTATCGGAGTCGATCAATACCTCGTGCTCTCGCGGTTGGAGCTTCCCGAAATTACCGGCGAAGTGATCTGCACCCAATACTTCGGCGCGTTGGTCATGGGTAACAGCGGCGACAATCTCGCGCTCTACACGGCGGAGACCGGCGGCACGCTCGTGGACGGATCGTTGACCAGCAATTATCCCGATCAAGCCGGCAACGAGTCGGGAAATTCCATCGAAAAATGTAATCCCTTTTCCGGCTGGAGCAGCGCCGGATCGGCTTGGCATGTCTCGCTCAATGTCTTCGCGACGAGCGGCAGATATCGTAACTGCACACCGGGTTTTGCAAACACGCCGTGCCCGGACACCACGCCGCCCGACATCGATTCAGTGCGCGTAAACTCCGCGACGTCGCTCGATGTGTACTTTAATGAAATTGTGCAGCAGGCAAGCGCGGAAACCGAGAGCAATTACTCGATCAACAACGGGATCGGCAATCCCACCCTGGCCGTTCGCGACGGAACGAATCTCCGGCTCGTCCACCTGACCACATCAAGCCTTCCGAACAATAACTATGTCCTCACGACCACCGTATCGGACATGTCGGGCAACAGCACGGTGCGAACCGAGTCCTTCACGGTTAGTTTCGGCGTAACTCCCGGTATTGTTGTGATCAGCGAAATAATGTACGACGACACCGGCGTCACGGATATCGAGTGGGTGGAAGTTCGCAATCGTACCGGCGCAACAGTCGACATTTCCAACTGGGTCTTGATCGACGCAAGCACCTACCCGCCCGGAGCCTCCGAAGGCGGATGGCAGATTCCTGCAAGTACCACCGTTGCCGCCGGCGGATACAAAGTGCTGTCGGCGGTGGATTTGCCCGGTATCACGGGTGAAGTCGTCTGCTCTCACTACGATTTGACTTTCGATCTCCATGACGTTGGAGACAACCTTGCGCTCTATTCTGCACCGACCGGTGGAACGCTCGTCGACGGAGCGCTTAGCGGCGTCTATCCCGATCTCTCTCCTGCGAACTCGGGGTATTCTATCGAGAAGTGTCATCCTGATTCCCTGTGGAGTACCGATCCCGCCGCGTGGCATATTTCCGCAACTACTTTCGGAAGCGGACGCTATCGCCGCTGCACCCCCGGAGCAGCCAACTCGATCTGCACGGGCGATGTGACTCCACCGGTGATTTCCACGATCACCGTGCTCTACAATACAGTCCTTGATGTCACCTTCAGTGAAGTCGTCGAGCTCAACACGTCCCAGACCGCTGCCAACTATGCGGTAAACGGCGGCGTTGGGAGCCCGGCCACCGCTGTGCGGCAGGCCGATCAGCGAATCGTGCGGCTCACGTTCCCCGTCGGCATAACACCGAATACCTACTTGCTGACGGTATCCAATGTCGAAGATCAGGCGGCAAACCCCGTGGAGCCGGGAACTGCGGCGCTCTTTACGATCGCCAGTGTCCCGTCGATGAAGTTCACGGAGGTCATGCCTGATCCCAACTTCGCCGGAGCCGCGGATAGTTCCGGTGAGTGGTTTGAGATTTACAATTTGAGCGGGGCTGCCGTGTCGCTCACGAACTGGAAGATCACCGACGCAGCCGGAAGTGATACGATTGAAGGCGCGGTTTCAGTCGGCATAGGCGAGTATTTTGTATTTGCCGCACGTGGCGATTCCGCCAGCAATGGAGGAATCCCTGAGCACTACGATTACAAGTGGGGATCCTCCGGCTGGGGGTTGTCTCTGGACAATACCGGTGAGCTGCTGAGACTCCTGAACGATCAGGGATCGCTCGTCTGCCAACTCGAATACACCGGTCAGCCGTTCACGACCGGTCGCTCCGCACAATTGCGCGATCTCTCTTATGATCCTGCCATCGACAGCAATTGGTGCCAGGCCGTGGCCATTTGGAGCGGTGCGTGGAATGGGGATCGCGGCACCCCGCGCGCTGCGGCGATTTGCCCGGACATCACTCCGCCGGCTATCATCAGCGCGACTCCGGTTTCGGGCACTCAGGTAAACGTCCTGTTCAACGAACCGGTCGGGCTACCGTCATCTGAAGTGCTGGCAAATTACAATGTGAACAACGGGGTCGGTAATCCGCTCACCGCCATTCGGGCGATGAACCCCGCACTGGTCATGCTGAGCTTCAATCCACTCGCTCCCAATACGTATATTCTGACGGTCAACAATGTTGCCGACACCAGCGGGAACACGGCCATGGGATTGACGGCAAATTTCACGATCTCAAGCTCTGCCGGCAACATCGCGTTGATTATGCCGTCGAATACGGACAACCCGCTTTATGCCTGGGATGCGGCTTCCGTGATTTGTCCTGATTCTGTCCGGCAGGTGTTCTTCCTGAAGAACTTCGGCACCGGTCCCGCGTCGGTCACACCGCCGCTTCAAGTCGGCGGACCGCATTTTTACCTGACAACCAATTGTTCGAGTCCCTTCGATCTTACCGCCGGTCAAATCAGCGCGTGCAGCCTGACCATAGTCTTCAGGCCGCAAGCGGTAGATATCTTTATCGATACACTACGCTTCATCTCTGATGCGGCCAATGCGCAGGGTGGGTACGTCCGAATTCCACTCTACGGAGAGCAGACTGCCGAGCCGCAACCTCCGCAACAGCTCGTGACACGCCGTTCGGGCAACAACGTCGTTCTGAACTGGCGGCGAGTCTCGCAATCTACACAGGGTTGCCCGCTGTCCATCGACATTTATGAACTCTATGTTGCTCAGGACCCCAATGGGCCGTATGGCTTCCTCGGTGCAACCACTGACTCCGTCTATACGCACATCAATGCCGTGAATCTGCAGTCCAAGCAGTTTTACGAAGTCATCGCTATAGATAACTGAGTTCACTTCGGTCGCTTATCGTCTGTCATCCCGGACTTCGTGCCAGTCTTCGCAGCATGAATGAAACCCCGGCCGCTTCAATCTCGCCGAGCCGGGTTAAGGACTCTATCGACAAAGTTATCCCACGATTTCTCCGTCCGCAACCCGGCCGGAATCTTCACCGATCTCACACGAGCGGCAGCAATGTCGGCCGTGGGCTTGAATCCCCGGCCGCTTCAATCTCGCCGAGCCGGGTTAAGGACTCTATCGACAAAGTTAT
>CAZGVT010000054.1:7296-12127 GCA_964529255.1 uncultured Alphaproteobacteria bacterium
CGATCTCACACGAGCGGCAGCAATGTCGGCCGTGGGCTTGAATCCCCGGCCGCTTTTGCGTATATTCCCTTCCGGAAACTCGCGGCCACCGGCCGGAGTTTAACTTTTGAGCGGTATGGGGACTCCAATTGCCGCGCCGTATCTTCCACCTTCCTGACCTGGGGGCGACTATGCAATCACGCTACCTGTTCATCACGGCTTTGATCTTGATCATCGCGCTCTTTCACGCCTGTTCCGAGGACAAACACGCGCCGACCGGCGTCGGACCCGACGGGCCGGTCATTACCTTTGATGATCCCGATCTTGAACTGATAATCCGCGACATCATCGATAAGCCCACCGGCGACATTTTCGCCGGCGATGTGGATTCCATCACCACGCTTAATGCGGCGCTGCAGAACATTCAAACCGTCGGGGGTCTGGAGCACCTCACGGCGCTGCGCGAGTTGTACCTTGCCGGCAATGCCGTGACGAGCGTCATACCTCTGGCATCGCTGGTTCATCTCGAACGGTTGGACATGCAAGGCAACCACCTGCTCGATATCTCGCCGTTGGAGAATCTCGATTCTCTCCGCATGCTCGATCTTAGTGGGAATACCATTGCTTCGTTGTCGCCGCTGGCCGGCATGTCACTGCTGGGCTCGCTCGATCTCTCGCAGGCGCAAATTAACACGCTCGCCGACCTGCACGACCTTCCGCAGCTTTCGGAATTGATACTGAACTTCAACAACCTCCCGGGCCTGAGTTCACTCCCGGACTTACCCTCTCTGGTCGCGCTCTATCTCGATGACAACGACATTTCGGATCTCGAACCGCTGCGCGGAAACGGCTCGATTCAAGTGCTGACGCTCGCGCGAAATCGGATCGCCGATCTTTCTCCACTGTCGGAATCACCTCAACTCCGCGAACTCGGGTTGAGCTCCAATAATGTTTCCGATGCGTCAGTGGCCTACGGCCTGACGAATCTGGAGGTCTTATTACTCGACGACAACCCGCTGAATAGCATCAGTGGTATGGAAGCGCTGACTGGACTTGCGGTGCTCTGGCTCTCCCACACCGGTATTTCGAATTTCACACCGATCTCCGGACTCACCAATCTGGTGGAACTGCGGCTCGAAGGGCTGGATATCACCAACATTGGCTTTTTGGAAAACCTCCATGAGCTGGACCTTCTCGACTTGCGGGAGAATGATTTCGCCGAACTCTCCGCTCTTTCCGGCATGCTTGTGCTGAGAGATTTGTATCTCGAAGGCAATCGAGTTGAGGACTTGAGCGCGCTGACGGGCTTGACCGGGCTGCGCGTGCTGTCGCTCGGATCAATTACGCAGGGTAATTTGGTAACTGATATCGAGCCGCTGGTCAACAACACGGGAATACTTAGCGGCGACCGCATTGATCTGCGCAATAACCCTTTGAGCGCAGCTTCTAGAGACCTCTTCATCCCGCAACTCGAAGCCCGCGGAGTCGAAGTGCTGCACTGACTTCTTCCCACAGATCTGGAAACTGCGCGGGCGGCCATTGGCCGCCCGCTTGCGTTTCTCGATACAGCGAATGAATAGTTACTCCGATAGCCGCCTTGCCGCGCGCGTCGTCTCCTGATTGAAGCTGAGCATCAGAATGCCCTCCGCTGCAACAAGTCCGGTTGTGTTCTTTTCGCGCGAGATTTCAAGCGAGGAAAAGACCAGCTTCGCTCTCCACTTCGGGTGTTCGTCAAGGAGTGTCAAACGATGGTGTGGCAGTTCCGAATCTGCATCATTCGGAAGTGACGCGTACAACGATTTCAAGTCCAGTACCAGCGCTTCGTAATCCCGATAGCGCAGTTCAATGCTCTCGATTGCTGGAGAATACACAATCTGAACCGTGTCGGCGCCAACCAGATATTCTGAAGTTGAGTCGCCGGATTTGTAAAAGTCAACGCGGGAAATTGCCGTGACCAGATCATATCCATCGGTGTTCAGCATCACGTGGTAGTTGATCCCGTAGGTCAGGAAGACGACTTCACCTTCTCCGGTATCCACTCGCTGGATGCGCAGCATTTCAAGCACGGCGGAATTCGAATTGTACACATTATCATCTTCGGCATTTTTTCGGGCGATCACCGAGTCAATACTCTGATCAAAGAACAGTTGCAGTCTCTCGTGCCCGTGTATATCGTTGATGTAGCGGACAATCGAACCGATGCGTTCATAGTCCTCAGATTTCACGTCGTGTGTGCTTGTCGTATCGACTTTTCCGTTCACAATTACCCGATCGCTTTCGAGCAGAGCGGTGAGTTCGCCGATTTGACTGCAATGCGAGATCGCAAACGCTCCCCAGGGACCGAAGGTCGAGATAGTGATCGCGACGCAGAGCGAAAGCGGGATGATCCAAATCCGTTTGCCGCTGGTCAGAATAAAGTATGCCGCGACAAAAGAGAGCCAGACGGCAAGCAGGACCACAAGATAGCGTTCGACCGTAACACCGTACATGTCGATGCGCTTGAAAATACTCACGTACAACAGCGCAATTAACGGCACAAGCAGATAGTAGAACAGCCGCGAATAGAACTTCACCCACGCATTCGACTTGTCGTCTCGCAGCGGATAGACCAGCAGGAAGGAGAGGATTCCGAAAATCGCAAACGCGATGACCAGATTCGCCACCCAGCCGACGGGCCAATTGGATGTGATCAGGATTTTTCCCGCGTAGGCATAGAGGATCACCAGATAAACGGTGATGAGCGGAATCAGCACATACACCGTAAAAATCTTCAGCCCTTTCGGATAGTCCGTCGTGCCTTCAAGCGCGGAGAGATTCTGCGGAACGCCGGATAGGAAGAACCACGTATTGAAAACTCCGGCAATGATGAACCACAGTTGCGCGTAAAACTTCTCGTTGATTCGAACTTCAAACAGATTGTCGACGGCGAGGATGGCGAGCGCGAGTCCCGCGTACAACACTCCGGAGTACACGCCGCCGATCAGAATGCGGATGAACAGCGATTTGTTGTACTGCCAGAGTCCGTTCATCTCGCGCGGCAGCACAAACGGAGCAAATGCAACCAGCAAGTGCAAGGCAACGGCGAGCAACGCGAAACGAATTCCGGTGACGCCGTTCGCGACGGACGGCAGCGCGAAAAAATAAACAGCGATCAATAGGATCGCCGCTAACCAAATCAGCCGTTTCTTCCGGTTCGTGGGGACAAACCGTTCCGTGAACAGTGAAACGGAAATCGTCAGCAGCATCGAAAGATAACCTGTCATCGCCAACCGGCTCGCCAGCGGGAGTTCGTTCCCTCGCGGTTCGATATGGATGACGTAAATCATCGAGACCGTTGCGACCAGCGCGGAGAGCAGCGGCAGCGGAAATCGCCGAAGCGTTGCGACCGCACTCGTGCGCAGAGACGTCAGGGAGAAAAGGCTCATGGAATTCGATAGTTTATGACGCGAGTACCTCTCATACCCAAGGGTCGCGCCATGTGTTCCAGATCGTAACAAAAGCCTATTTCCATAATGTCGCCCCGAATGGTTACGCTCGGTTTATTGAGGGTTGTGCAAGGAATGAAAAATTCAGGAACGAAATGGGCTTAAGACAATTGGAAGCAACGAATAACAGCGAAAAAAATGTGCGCAAATCCGGCGAAGAAGCGGGCATTTGAGGCGGGATTTCGGGCGGAATTGAGGGGAAAGCTGAGACGATTTTCATGGCGCGGGAATGAACGAACGCGGGACATTGAAAGAGACAATGTAACCATCCGGCAGCAAAATGTCAAGCCATTGCGGCTTATAATAAACATATGATTGAACAAAAAGGCTGATGTGTAGAGGCATAGCCCACTGAAATTCTGGCGGGGTCAAGCAGGTTGAGAGCGACTTCGGGGTGTGAGCCGTTGTGCCTTGACCGTGCTCGGTGGGAGTCGCGTGGGTGCAGTCGTGCGGACAGCAAGGCCGCTCGCCTCCATGCCTCGTCGCGAGCCGCGATTCGATCGTGACTGTGATACGTACCCCACATGAGCTGCATTATCCTACTCATCCTTGTGCTCGTTGCGAACGCCTGACACTGCGAGAAGTAATTTCATTTGCAGTATATTGTCATGAGACAGATCGTAGCCTGAAAAGTCTCAATAGTAGACCTGAATTGTCCTATTTAACTCATTAGGAGGACGTTATGGAAGTTCAATGCCGTTTGCTTGCAGGGGTTCTCGATACCTCTCGGCATCAGGCCAGCCGCTGTGCACTCAGAAGCTTGATCTGGTATTTGGTTTTGGCCTTCGTACTGCTAACCGTGCGCTCTGGTTTGGCCCAGACGCCGATCAACTACGGAGAGAATCTATCAGGACAGATTTCATTTGCAGGAGAAACTGATGTGTACGTTTTCTCGGGCACCGCTGGTGACGTGATTCGGATACGGATGTCGGACAGTGACTTCTATATGGCGTCGCGACTCCAGCTATATGCACCCGGCGGCGCTCTAATCAATTCATTTTCACACGGCGAGCAGGCGGGAATTGCGGATACACTGCCGTCAAACGGGACTTATACCATTCTGGCCAGTGATGAACCCTCCGACGGCAATGATACCGGCAGCTATACTCTGTTCATTCAACGAGTATCCAGTCCGATTAACGGAACCCCGATTGTTTACGGACAAAACCTATCTGGCCAAATCAGTCCTTTCGGTGAGTTCGACACGTACACTTTCTCGGGAACTGCTGGCGATGTGATTCGCATTCGCATGTCGGACAGTGACTTCTATATGGCGTCGCGACTCCAGTTATATGCACCAAGTGGCGCGTTCATCAATTCATTTTCACACGGCGAGCAGGCGGGAATTGCGGATACACTGCCGTCAA
>CAZGVT010000054.1:12227-13377 GCA_964529255.1 uncultured Alphaproteobacteria bacterium
CCATTCTGGCCAGTGATGAACCCTCCGACGGCAATGATACCGGCAGCTATACTCTATTCATTCAACGAGTATCCAATCCAGTTAACGGAAACCCTCTGGCATTCGGGCAAAATACATTGGGACACGTGAACCCGTTTGGACAGCACGATACCTACACGTTTGCTGCAGACTCAGGCGACATCGTGCTAATACGGCTATCGGACACAGACTTCTTTATGTCGTCACGAATTGAGTTGTTTGGTCCGGCCGGCGATTCACTGCGATCTAACACAAATGGAGTGCAGGCCTCGGTTTGGAAAAGGATTTTGGCAACCGGGATTCATACCGTCTTGATCTCCGATTCTCCCACCGACGGCAATGACATCGGTGACTATGCGTTATTTTTACAGCGGGTAACGAATCCACCAGAAGAAACCACGCACGTTCAATGCTTCGCGTCACTCTCTAGTTCAATTTCACTGCCAGGCGAGCATAAGACATACGTGTTTTGTGCAGCTGCTGGTGATTTGGTAACTATTCGGATGTCAGATACTGACTTCTACATGTGTTCCCGCGTCGAGTTGTTTAACCTCACTGCTGACACGCTTTCCTGGATATACAATTGCCAGCAGGCTGAATTGCAACGAACCTTACCTGCATCGGGTCGGTATTGCCTGATTGCGAGCGATTACCCAAACGACGGAAATGACGGCGGTGATTTCTTGATTACAGTTCTCGGCTGCACAAATTGCCCGCCATCACCGCCATCCGGATTGGTCATTCAGACGTCTGGGTCAAACGTAGTGCTAAACTGGAATCCGGTCGGCGGTGCTGACGGATATGTCGTATATCGATCACTAGTTCCAGACGGGCCATTCACTGAGTTCGTTGGGACAACATCTGCTACGACACTTGTGGATCCACTCGCAAATGGCGCCACGTCAAAGATGTTTTATCAAGTGCGGTCATATGTTGACGACGGTCCAATGAACACTGGTGTAATTCCGGCGAACGAAACTTCACCCTGCCAAATTGAAGTCTTAGCTCCGTAGAAGTACTTCCTGGCGGTGTCAAATCGGCGACACATGCGATAGCAGAGCGGGCGGCCAACTGGCCGCCCGCATGCGTTTTGTGCGAAGATTCCGGGAGGGTAACGCGCGGTCAGTGCGAA
>CAZGVT010000055.1:0-6619 GCA_964529255.1 uncultured Alphaproteobacteria bacterium
CGTTCATGCTCGCGGGAACGGTGACACTCGGCACTCTTGTCGCATTCATACAGTACGTTGAGCGCTTCTACCGGCCGGTTCGCGACCTTGCGGAGAAGTATAATATTCTGCAGGGTGCGATGGCCGCAAGCGAGCGTGTATTCGGCGTGCTGGACCATCCGGTTGAAGTCGTTCCTCCGTTGCAACCGGTGCCAATGACTCACATGCAACGCGAGAGTCGCGGATCCAAAATCGAATTTCAGAATGTCTGGTTCGCCTACAGCGGCGAAGACTGGGTGCTCAAGGACGTGAGTTTCACGATCGAGCCGGGAGAATCGATTGCCATCGTTGGAGCAACCGGAGCCGGGAAAACCACGATCATCTCTCTTTTGAGCCGTTACTACGACGTGCAACAGGGACAAATACTCGTTGACGGCATCAATATCCGCAGGCTCGATCTCGGAGAGCTGCGGCGTACGATGGGAATCGTGCTCCAAGACGTATTCGTTTTTGCCGGCACCGTTGAAGAGAACATTCGTTACGGGGCACCGTCCTCGACGCGAAACGACGTGACTGCGGCGGCGCGAACCGTACACGCCGACCGTTTCATCTCCCGGCTTTCGGGGCAATATGATGAAACGGTCGTTGAGCGTGGGGCGACTTTGTCGACAGGTGAGCGCCAACTGCTCGCCTTTGCCCGCGCGCTGATTTGCAATCCGCGGCTGCTCATTCTCGACGAAGCCACGGCGTCGATCGACACGGAAACGGAGCGACTGATCCAGGACGCGATTGGCCGCTTGCTCGATGATCGAACTTCTCTCATCATTGCTCATCGGCTCTCGACTATCCAGAGATGCGACCGTATTCTCGTCTTTCACCACGGACGTCTTAGGGAGCAGGGGACTCAGGACGAATTGTTGGCGATGGGCGGTATATATTACCGATTGTATCAACTTCAATATGGTCTGGCAGGGGCCGCTGAGGAGGCTTGACTTTCCACCAATTTTGCCCTAACTTCTGTAGGGAGTACGGGCCGTGGAGGCAATTCGTAAACTCATGCGAGGATCTGAGTGGCACTGACGAGGGCGGATGTTGAGCGGACGGCGAGTTTGGCACGGTTACGTCTTTCGGAAGCCGAGCTGAATTCGATGACGGAGACATTAAGTAAGATTTTTCAATATATTGACGATCTGCACGAGGTCGACACGGGCAACGTGGAGCCGCTCGACCATTTACACGCCGTCAGCAACGTGGTCCGGGACGATGTGCCGGGTGAGTGCGTTCCCCGAGAAGTGGCGCTCAAAAATGCCCCTGACCGCTCGGAGGAGTGCTTCCGGCTGCCGCGTGTGATCAATCGGAGTGAGTAGTCTTGTCGTAATCCCGGCCCGATTCGCCTCCCGGCGCTTTCCGGGCAAACCGCTTGCATTGATCGACGGCAAGCCCATGGTGCAGCACGTATGGGAACGCTGTAGACTCGCGGAGGGCGTGGCTGAAGTTATCGTCGCCACAGAAGACCGGAGAATTCTGGATGCTTGTGCCGGATTTGGGGCGCGCGCTGAAATGACAAAGTCGGAACATCTGTCAGGTACAGACCGAGTTGCGGAGGTTTGTGAACGGCACCCGGAGTATCAGGTTGTCGTCAACGTGCAGGGTGATGAGCCCGGCATTGAACCGCAGACCGTTGCGGCGACGATTCAAGTGTTAATCAATTCAAATTGGCCGATCGGCACCGCGGCAACTCCGATACGCGATAATCGCGAACTGCTGGATCCGAATGTGGTGAAAGTTGTGTTGTCCGATTCCCGGCGCGCGCTTTACTTCAGCCGTGCGGCGGTTCCCTATCGAAGAAATGCGTCCGTAATGCTCGATCATCTGCGACATCTCGGAATCTACGCCTTCCGACGCGAGATGCTCCTCAAGGTGAGCAAGCTTGTGCCATCCCGGCTTGAACAAGTCGAGTCCCTTGAGCAGTTGCGCTGGCTCGAAGCCGGAATTGCAATCGGTTGCGCGGTCGTTGAGAGCCGGTCCATCGGAGTG
Organism: uncultured Alphaproteobacteria bacterium; assembly: GCA_964529255.1. Classification (GTDB taxonomy): domain Bacteria; phylum Electryoneota; class RPQS01; order RPQS01; family RPQS01; genus CAZVXJ01. The sequence goes on from CAZGVT010000055.1 coordinate 2,017, forward strand.
GACACCCCCGAGGACGTGGACCTCCTCCTTTCCCGAACTTCCCTCACCCTTCCTACCTGAATCTGTTCAGCATATGCCAGCGCTCAACCGTTCGTCCAAACGCAAGAAAGCCAAGATCATCTTTGTCACGGGAGGCGTAGTCTCTTCGCTTGGCAAGGGGATCACCGTTGCTTCGATTGGCCGCCTGCTCAAGGCGCGAGGATTGAAAGTAACGATGCTCAAACTTGATCCGTACATCAACGTGGATGCGGGGACGATGAATCCCTACCAGCACGGCGAAGTCTACGTGACGGAAGACGGAGCGGAGACCGATCTCGATCTTGGACACTACGAGAGGTTTCTCGCGGAAGATATGGGCCGGGCGAACAATGTGACGGCCGGGCAAGTTTACAATGCGGTGATCCAGAAGGAACGCCGGGGGGACTATCTCGGTGCGACGGTTCAGGTTATCCCGCATATCACGGGTGAGATCATCGGTCGCGTAGATGCACTTGCCATGGACGGGTATGATGTATTGATAGTAGAGGTGGGCGGCACGGTCGGCGACATCGAGAGTCTGCCGTTTCTTGAGGCGATTCGTCAGGTCGCGCTTGAGCGTGGCGCGAGCAATTGCCTGTTCCTCCACGCGACGCTCGTGCCGTATTTGACGACGTCGGGCGAAGTGAAAACCAAGCCGACTCAACACAGTGTGAAGGAACTGCGTGAAATCGGAATTCAGCCGCATCTGCTGCTTTGCAGAACGGAGCATCCGCTCGGCAAGAAAGTCAAAGAGAAGATTGCGTTGTTCTGCAATGTCAGCCGCGACGATGTTTTCGATGTCCGCGACGTTGAGTCGGTTTACGAGTTGCCGCTCATGCTTGAACACCAGGGGCTGGGAAAACGGCTGATCAAGTTGTTGCAAATTCGCGACCGTGACCCCGATTTTCGCGAGTGGAAAGCGACGGTCGAGAAAGTGAAGAATCCACGTCGGCACGTTCGCATCGCCGTTGCCGGGAAATATATCGAAGTGCGCGACTCGTACAAGTCCATCATCGAAGCGTTTGTTCATGCGGGAGCGGTGCACGAGTGCCGCGTGGAGTTGAAGTGGATTGAGGCGGAGGAGTTTGAAAAGATGTCTGCGGCGGAACTGCTTTCCGATTGCGCCGGCGTGCTGGTTCCCGGCGGATTCGGTGAGCGCGGCTGCGACGGCAAACAGGCCGCGATTCAACATGCGCGGGTAAACAATCTGCCCTATTTCGGTTTGTGCCTCGGCTTGCAAGCGGCGACGATCGAGTTTGCGCGCAACGTTTGCGGGATCAAGAAGGCAAATTCACGCGAGTTTGCCGTGGATTCGAAGCACGCAGTGATCGACTTCATGCCCGAACAGCGCGGGATTCGTCACAAGGGCGCGACGATGCGTTTAGGTAGCTATCCGTGTTTTCTCACGCGCGGCTCCATCGCGCACCGTGCGTTTGGCACCGATGCAATAACGGAACGTCACCGTCACCGGTTTGAAGTCAACAACCAATACCGCGAGGCGCTCGAACAGGGCGGGCTGCGTGTGACGGGCGTATGGCCGGAAGGAAACCTCGTCGAGATTGTCGAGCTTGAGGATCATCCATGGTTCGTCGCCGTACAATTCCATCCGGAGCTAAAGAGCAGGCTTACAAAACCGCATCCGCTTTTCGTGGACTTTGTTCGCGCCTGCTTGGAGCACGCTGAGCCCGGCACGCGAAATAGCGCTCGAATGGCTGCGGTCAGCAGTTAACGCCCGCATACTTGCCGAGGTGTAAGTTTGAATTTTCGTTCGTGTTTGCCGTGCTGAATGACCCGCAATATCCTTTAGTCATCATCGCAGGTCCGTGTGTCATCGAATCCGAGCGGCTGTGCCTTGAGGTTGCAGAAGCACTTGTCGGTGTCGCCAGATCCACGGGAGTGTTGCCGATTTTCAAGGCGAGCTTTGACAAGGCAAACCGCACGTCCGTGGAGAGTTTTCGCGGTCCGGGTCTTGAAGAAGGCTTGAGAGTACTGGCGAAAGTGCGAAACGAGACGGGGCTTGCTGTGCTGACTGACTTTCACGAATCCTCGCAGGCCGCGTCCGTTGGAGAGGTGGTGGACATCCTGCAGATTCCGGCATTTCTCTGCCGTCAGACGGATTTACTTGTGGCAGCGGGAAGAACCGGGAAGTCAGTCAACATTAAAAAGGGCCAATTTGTCAGTCCGGATGACATGCGGTACGCCGTTCGCAAGGTTGAATCCACAGGTAATACCAAGATCATGCTGACGGAGCGAGGGGCGAGCTTTGGTTACCGCGATTTAGTCGTCGATATGCGGTCACTGCTTCGGTTGCAGGAAATCGGATATCCGGTGATCTATGACGCGACTCACAGCCTGCAATCATTGGGTGGAACATCGGGAGTATCCGGTGGAAATCCGCAGTGGATTGAGCCGCTTGCTCGCGCAGCGGTCGCGACGGGTGCTGTTACCGGAGTGTTTGTTGAAACTCATCCGCGACCTGCCGATGCGTTGTCGGACAAGGCGAGCATGTTGCCGATGAGCCGCTTGCGGAGTATGATCGAGGGTTTGGTCCGAATTGTGGACGCGCTTGAGGCCCGGCCTGTCCTGCGAATTGAACAGTCTTTGGAAAGGCCAGTATGAAGCACGGCGATGGGATCCGCCTGAGCGGCATGCAGTTTTACGCGCATCACGGAGCGCTGCAGGAAGAGCGCACGCTGGGTCAGATATTTGAAATCGACGTGGATGTACGCGGTGATTTTTCCCGCCACGAAGGCAGCGATGATCTCCACTGGACAGTTGACTACACGCTCTTGTATCGAGCCGTTGCCGACGTTTTTTCGTCCGGGAGTTTTCAGCTTTTGGAAACATGTGCCGGAGCGATCGCCGATTCGCTGTTGAAGAGATTCCCGTCAATTCACGAGGCAACCGTGCGCGTGCGAAAGCCGCATGTCCCGATGGGCGGAATTCTGCGCTATGTCGAAGTGGAGGTGACGCGTGGACGGCAGAACACCTGAGCACGTCTACATCGGATTCGGATCCAATCTCGGCGATCGGCATCACCACCTTCAACTCGCACTGGTGAAACTTCGCGAGTCCGGTTTGATCATTCTACGCCAGTCCTTGTTATACGAAACAGAACCGTGGGGCGGCGCGGAGGGCGGAGAGTACCTGAATGCCGTGCTGGAGCTTCCTCGCACGGGCGATGCTCATTCCCTGCTTGACCTGCTGCAGTCCGTCGAGCGAAGTCTCGGCAGAGTCAATGTGAAGCACAATTCAGCGAGGACATGTGACTTGGACTTGCTGCTGTGGAATGGCCGGCAGATTGCGTCCGGGCGTCTGACCGTTCCGCATCCGCGATTGATAGAAAGGCGATTTGTCCTGCGGCCGCTATGCGACCTGATTGCAGACCGTGTACATCCCGTCAATGGAGGTCAATTTGGAGAATTGCTTAGAACTTGTCAGGACCCTTGTTCAGTGAGACCCTGGAGTACCGCCGGAGTGCAATGAAGGCGGACTTTGTTCATCAATACGTGGCCGTCGAAGGCGTCATCGGAGTGGGGAAGACTTCGCTGGCGCGGTTGCTTACCGAACGCACAAGCGGGAAGCTTCTGCTCGAGAATCCCGAAGAGAATCCGTTTCTCGATTCTTTCTACAAGGATCCTCGTCACTTTGCGTTTCAGACTCAATTGTTCTTTCTGATTTCGCGATTCAAGCAGCAGCAGGAGTTTCCGGAGCCTGATTTCTTTCATGCCTGCGTCATTTCGGACTATCTATTTGCCAAGGACCGCATATTCGCGTACATTAACTTGAGTGAGGCGGAGATTGCGCTCTATGAAAAAGTGTATGCCCTGATGGACGTGCGGATTCGCAAGCCGGATCTGGTAGTCTATCTCCAAAGTTCGACGGATCGACTGCTCAAGAATATCCGGCAGCGCAGCCGTCCCTATGAAAGGGATATCTCCGAGGCTTATCTTCGCACACTGAACGAAGCGTACAATCATTTCTTCTTTCATTACAGCGAGACGCCGCTGCTGATCGTGAACTCAACGGCAATTGATTACGTGAATAATGCCGACGAATTTGAGTCGCTCTTCGACGAGATCAACCGGGATGAGCCGGGCACGCGCTATTACAATCCGGTAGGAACGTGAGAGCCTTACTTCGCATTCTGCTGATCGTGGTTGTGGCGTTTTTGGTGCTGCGCTACGTGCTTCGGCTTTTCTTGAAAAGTGATACCGGACCCGTGCGCGGCAATCCAAAGAAAAAATCCGCGCCCGGCTCAGCAGACAAGATTCAGGACGCGGACTTTCAGGACATCAAGAAATGAAGCGGGAAAGAGTATCCACAGCGGCCGCTCCGGCGGCGATTGGTCCTTACAGCCAGGCCGTGTGCTGTTCGGGTAATTTGGTTTACACGGCCGGGCAGATTCCGCTCGATCCGTCTACCGGTGCGTTGGTGGGCGCGACAGTTACCGAACAAACGGAACAAGTGCTCAAGAATCTGGGAGCGATCCTTCATGCCGCGAATTCTTCGCTAAGCAATGTAGTGAAGACGACGGTCTTCCTGAAGAGCATGAATGATTTCGCCGCGATGAATGAAGTGTACG
>CAZGVT010000055.1:6629-13231 GCA_964529255.1 uncultured Alphaproteobacteria bacterium
CGGTTCTTTGCGCAGGATCCTCCTGCACGCTCGACAGTCGAGGTGGCGGGCTTGCCGAAGGATGCGCTGGTGGAGATTGAGTGCGTCGCACTGGTTTCATAGTTATTGCGGTTGCCTTGTTGGCCGCCTCTGGATTTGCGGAGGAACCGTCGAATCCGGGAAGGCCACTCAAGAGTTCGACGGGAGCGATGTTGAGATCGCTTGTGGTGCCGGGCTGGGGACAGTATTACAACGAGGATTACGTCAGGGCCGGTGCGTATTTCGTCGTTGAATCCAGCCTCCTTTACGGCATTTCCTGGAATCACGATCTACTGATGCGGTTTAAGACCGGAAATAACTCCATTAAGGAGAAATTTCACCGCAATCAACGGAATGAATTGCTCTGGTGGCTTGCCGGAACCTTGTTGCTCTCCATGGGCGACGCCTATGTCGGCGCGCACATGTACAAGCTCGATCTGTCGCCTGAGATTTCTACCGACGGAAGCGAGCCGGCTCCGGGCATGCGTTTGGTGCTGAGATTCTGAAAAGTTTCTTTCATGAGCTTATTTGACCGGTTGGTGGTCGCGACTCTTCCTTGCGTGCCACGCGCAGTAGTCGGCAAGGTCGCAGCACAGTACATTGCCGGCGAGACTCTCGCCGAGGCTGTTCAGACGGTTCAAGGGTTGAATGGACGGAATCTGCTGGCGACAGTGGATGTGCTGGGAGAATTTGTCCACGAAGCGGAGAAGGCGAAGGCGTCGGCGGAGGCTTATGTTCGACTTCTCGATGCGATTTCAGCTAATCGGCTGAGTGCTAACGTATCGGTGAAATTGACAGCCATGGGACTCTCAATTTCGCCGGAATTCTGCCGCGAGAACTTCCACAAAGTGTTGGCGGCGGCGGCGGAACGCGGCACATTCGTACGCATTGATATGGAAGATTCGCCTTATACGACCGCTACTCTGCAGATATACGACGAATTTCGGACTCGGCACAATATCGGCGTGGTGATACAGGCGTACATGCGCCGGTCTGAAGACGACGTGAAAGATCTGATGAGGCGTGGGCCGGCGAACTTTCGCGTTTGCAAAGGTATCTATAACGAGCCGGAGAGCATTGCGTATAAAGGTCGCCAGGAGGTTCGCGATAACTTCGTGAGGTTGCTGGAGTTGACCTTGGACGGTGGTGCGTACGTCGGCATTGCCACTCACGATGAGTGGGTGCTGGACCACGCCGAAGGGCTGATAAAGCGGCGCGAACTGGCCAAAGATCGCTATGAGTTTCAAATGCTGTTGGGAGTGCGGCACACGCTGCGCGACCGGCTGCTTGCGGCGGGGCATCGTGTGCGCGTGTATGTTCCGTTTGGCGAAGCGTGGTACGGTTACTGCACTCGCCGGTTAAAGGAGAATCCGCGAATCGCGGGCTACGTGTTCAAGGCGTTGTTCGAATAACGAAGGTGGAATCGGGTCACTCATGCCGCATGGCGGAGTGACCCTCTCTCTGAGGACCCGAGATGAATCTGCCGGAAAAGTTTTTAGACAGCTTCACGTGCGGAGATTGTTTTGAGCTATTGAACGATCTCCCGGACGCGAGTGTCGATCTTGTGCTTACCGATCCTCCCTATGGAATCGACTACCAGTCCAATCGACGTGTTGCGCGGGAGAAACTTCCGAAATTCCAGAACGATATTGATCTGGGCTGGATTGACGGTTGGGTTGAGCAGATCCACCGGGTGCTCAAAAACGATCGTCACTTCTATTGCTTCACGCGATTCGATATGTATCCGACGTTTTACACCTCAATCTCCCGGCTATTCAAAGTGAAGAATTGTCTGATCTGGGCGAAGAACAATCACGGCAGCGGTGACCTGAACGGCTCGTTTGCACCGCAGCACGAGATGATCGTGTTTGCCGCAAAAGGGAGTCGGCATTTGAATGGTCCGCGCGAAGGCGATTTGCTGGTTTGTGAAAATGTGCCGTCTGCCCACCGGTTTCACTCAACTCAAAAACCGGTAAAGTTGCTACGGCAGTTGATTGAGAAGAGTTCGGATCCGTTCGACGTCGTGCTTGATCCGTTTGCAGGCACAGGAAGCACGGGGTTTGCCTGCATAGATACGAAGCGCGATGCCGGTGATGAGCAGCCACGGCACTTTGTGTTGATGGAGTTGAATGATGAGTGGGTTAATCGTGGCCGCCGCGGTGGCCTTTGTCCGCAAGGACAACTGCTTGACGTCCCCACATCGTTGCCTGCGCAGCAACCTCCACGCCGACAACGATTGACCGCGCGCACCGGTCGCTTTCGCGCTCGAAAGGACGAGACATTGTGGCTGCCGATCTGAGATGACGTGCGCTGATCGAAAAAGCCCGGCACACTGACCGGGCTTTTTTGTACGCTGAGAATCTGCGCGAAAATCGCACTTCTACTTGATGACCCCCATCTCCATGCCGACCTTCGTAAACGCGTCTACCGCACGATCGAGATGCTCCGTTTCGTGCGCCGCTGAAATCTGCACGCGAATCCGCGCCTGCCCGCGGGGAACCACCGGGAAGAAAAAGCCGATGACGTAGATGCCTTCTGCGAGAAGTTTCGTCGCCATATCCTGCGCAATACTTGCCTCGTAGAGCATGATCGGCACGATCGGATGAACTCCCGGCCGGATTTGGAATCCGGCCTTGGTCATGCGCGACCGGAAGTACATCGTATTCTTCTCCAGCTTATCTCGCAGATGCGTGGTCTCGGAGAGCATGTCAATGCACTTCGAGGCAGCACAGACGATTGGCGGCGGAAGTGTATTGGAGAATAGATAGGGACGTGAACGCTGACGCAGGAGATCGACGATCTCATGTCTCGCCGCTGTGAATCCTCCTGCAGCTCCGCCCAGCGCCTTTCCCAACGTGGATGTAATGATGTCGACGCGACCCATGACACGATTGTGTTCATGAGTACCGCGCCCGGATGCGCCGATAAACCCCGTTGCGTGAGAGTCGTCGACCATGACGAGCGCATTGTACTTCTCGGCCAGCCCGCAGATTGCTTCGAGCGGCGCAATATCGCCGTCCATGGAGAACACACCGTCTGTGACGATCATGCGGAATCTTGCAGACTGGGCGGGAACAAGCTTAGCCTCGAGGTCCGCAAGATCGAGGTGCTTGAAGATCACGCGATTTGCCTTTGACAACCGGATACCGTCAATAATCGACGCATGATTCAGCTCATCGGTTATAATGACATCCTCTTCCTTCATCAGCGTCTCGAACAGGCCTCCGTTTGCGTCGAAGCACGAAGTATAGAGAATCGCATCCTCCATGCCGAGAAACTTGGCGATCTTGCTTTCAAGCTCGCGATGAATCTCCTGCGTACCGCAGATAAAGCGCACGCTGCTCATGCCGTAGCCCCAGCGATCCAGTGCGTGCTTCGCCGCCTCGATTAACGCAGAGTGGTCGCCAAGTCCCAGATAGTTGTTGGCGCAGAAATTCAGCACCTCTTTGCGGCCGACGAGGATCTCCGCACCTTGCGGCGACTGTATGAGTCGCTCGGACTTGTGAAGGCCGGCCTCGCGAATCGAGTCCAGCTCACTGTTCAGAAACGATTGAAGGGATCCATACATAGGTGAAAACGTTGCGCTGTGTTGGTGCTGAAGGAGTCCGGTCGACTACTGCAGTCTGACCGGCAATACAATGAACTGAAGTCCATGAAACATCAAGCGGCGTTGCAAGGTCAACGGCGTTTCATTGTGCAGCAGCCGGGACCAGACGGTGTCCTTCCAGAATAGTAAACGTGCTGCAAAGAACACTGAATTCGGAAATTCATCGTACACCCGCAGGCAGAGCCGTTCGATTTCTTCAATATGATCAATCGCAAAGCTGGTCCGAGCCTCGGCCTTCAGTCCATACGATCGCGCCAGCAGCACATACTTGTCCGCCTGTCTGTTGATCTCCGCCTTCAGCGATTCCAGTTCATCCGCTCCCTTGAATCTTCCGGAGTCAATCGCTCCCACCGTGACGAAGATGAACTGTTTGAAACGCGCTCCGAACAGCCGTTGCACGTTAAGTAATACGTGAATGCCGACCCCGCTGTATTTTTCGACGAGCAGGACGGCGGTCGGTTCCTGAGGATTCAGCGTCTGCTTTTGCACATGCTCGTCACCGAACGGCATGGTCATCAGGAGTTGATCAATCTCCTGCGTGCGTTTCTTCACTTCACGGTAGTGCCGCTGAATCTTCAGGCAGAGCAGCACCACGGCTCCAGTCACGATGATAATCAGCCAGCCGCCGTGCGTGAATTTCACCACGACCATAATACAAAGGAGAACGAAGCTGACGGTCAATCCCGTGGCGCAGATGAAGCAGCGCCGCATCCACGTGGGGTCGGCTTGCCTCCGACTCCACCAAAGGCGGGACATACCGAGCTGTGCAAGCGAAAAGTCCATGAACACATTGATAGCATACAGCGAGACGAGCACGCGCGTACTTCCTCCGGCAAAGAGAATAAAGGCAATCGCGGCAAGTCCCATGATCACAATGCCATTTTGCGCAACCAGCCTCTCGGAGAGATGCCCGAAACGGTGAGGCAGCCAGGAGTCCTGTGCCATGTTGGCGATCACGCGCGGTCCGTCAATGAAACCGGTTTGCGCGGCAACTATCAGCAGCCACGCCGCCGAGATCATCATTAGCCATACAAGAATCTGGCCGACATGAAATCCTCCGACTACCCAGCCAGACGTAATCTGGCTGAACAGCACCGCGTTCATGGTTTTTCCTGCAACGTGCTGCGTATCGAACAGGAAGTAATTCAGCAGCAGCATTGCGGCGATAAATGACAGAGAGCCGGCCATGTAGAGCATGGTTCTCTTGCCGGTCTCAACTCTCGGCTCCTTCAGCGTCAGAATACCGTTGGAGACGGCCTCGATGCCCGTCAAAGTTCCGGCGCCCATGCTAAAGGCATGGACAAAGTGCGTAACGACAAAGAGGAGCCCAACGCTTCCGATCGTTGCGGAAGCTTCCTGAATGGCCGCCGTCGTGCGCGCGGGAATTTCCGGCAAGTGACTGAGAAATCCGTAGACGACCAGACCGACGTGCGTCACGACGAACACGAGAAACAACGGCAACAGGATGATGATAGATTCCTTCAAGCCGCGCAGGTTGAGCACCATCAGTAGAACAACCGTGATGATGGCCACATAAATCTCGGCTCCGTCAAAGCGCTCGGGCAGCAGGCTGAAAATGGCGTCCGCACCCGCGACCACCGATACGGCTATGGTCAGCACGTAGTCAATGATCAGCCCGCTTCCGGCCAGCACTCCGGCCTTGGGGTGAAGGAGCTTTGACGCGACCACATAGCCGCCGCCGCCGGTGGGAAACTGCTCGATCACTTGAATGTAGGCGAGCGAGATAATCCAAACGGTCGCAGCGATCGCAAAAGCGAGCAGCGGAGTGAGAAAGAGCATGCCGTCGAGAGCGAGGTATGCTTCTTCGGGACCATAGTTGGCCGATGAAATTCCATCCGCTCCCATGCCCACCCACGCGAAGAACGCGATCAGCGTGATGTGCTGGAAGACGTGTGGATCGAACGGATTGCGCCGACCGCCAATCAGGCGGCGGCGAAATCGTTTGAAGAATGACACCGGCACTTCGGGCTCGGCCCCGAGAGCGGAGCTATGATCGGATGTAGGACTCAGGAAGGCAACGAGTTTACTGGACCCCGCCGGGGCGGAGAATGATTTTGAGACCCTCACCGTGCAACTTCGTCGTAAATCCTTTTTCAAAATCCGCCAGCGAGAATTGGTGAGTAATGATCCGCTGACAGGTCTTGCGGAAATGACCTTGCAACAACGCGAGCATGTCGATCCAGGTGGAGAAGATTTTGCGGCCGATGATACCGCGAATGGTCACACCTTTGAATACGACGTCCTGCGAGAAATTTACCGCGATATCTCCGCGGGGAAGTCCAAGCAACGCGATTTCGCCTCCCATACGTATGGAGGCGAAGGCGTCACGATACGCGGCTCCGTGTCCGGAGAGTTCCAGCACCGCGTCAACGCCGCGCTTGCGAGGATCGGACTTCGTCACTCGAATAAACTCCTTGCGCTGTTCCTCGTCGTCGATCTTGTAGACTCCGTCCGCGCCTTCTTCCTTTGCGATTTTGAGCAAAGCATCGTGCACGTCGGTAACATAGATCCTGCGGGCTCCGAGCAGTCGGCATAAGGACGTGGCCATGATGCCCATTGGCCCCGCTCCGAGGATGACGATGTCCTTTCCGACGATGTCTACAGAGCGTACGGTATGCACAGTGTTGCCGATGGCATCGAGATAGGCCGCCACTTCGACCGGTATGTCATCGGGCACTGGAATGACCGTCCGTGCGGGTAAAACGATGTAGTCGGCAAACGCACCCGCTGCGTCGATTCCCCGGATGACCGTGTCCAAACACCACTGTCCATTACCGGTTCGACAGTTGTGACAGACTCCACAGATCAGGTGCATTTCGGCGGAAACAAAATCACCAACTTTGAGGCCGGTGACGCCTTTACCAATTTGTTCGATAACTCCACAGAATTCGTGACCAAGCACCACCGGGAACTTGTCCTTCATACGGTTCATCAGGGGTGGGTCTGCACGATAGAT
>CAZGVT010000056.1:0-13225 GCA_964529255.1 uncultured Alphaproteobacteria bacterium
CGGATAGTGTTCCGGTTTCACGCACAGGTTTTCGGGCGAAACACAACCGAGAACTTCCGCTTGAAACGGGGCATGAGTTCCGCAATCTGCAGCGACCCGTCCGTTTGCACCGCGTGCGCGGCCGATTCCGGCGGGTCTATAGCGAAGCGTGATCTCCGACGACGTAAAACTCGGGGCGCCGCTCGTCCAACAGATTGTTATAGGAATTAATGTGCTTGTCGTCGGCATCGGCGGGGTTGATCTCGACAACGATCACTCCGGCACTCGAACGATGCGCGGACATGAGCACGTCGCCGCGCGCGCCGACAATCTGCGAGACGCCGGTGAAATGCACCATGCGGCCGTCGCGATCTTCCGTTCCCACACGATTGGCGGTGAGCGCGAACACGTGATTCTCAAGCGTGCGCGTGATCATCGCCTTTTGCGCGTAGGGCAGGACGAGATTGGAGGGATGCGCGATAATCTGCGCGCCTTCAATCGTGAGCGTGCGCGCAACTTCGGGAAATCGCCAATCGAAACAGATCATCACACCGACCCGCGCGCCGCCGATGTCATGCACGCGGAGCGGAATGTCGCCGCGATCGAAGCGCTCATTTTCCTTGTCGTACAAATGCAGTTTGCGATATCGTCCCAACATGCCGCGCGGGCCCATAAACACGGATGAGTTGTAAAGCCGCTCGCCTTCGCGCTCGGCCAGACCGAGAATCGCGTGACAGTTGCGGTCGCTGCAGAATGTCGCGAGGGCCTTGCTGCTCCATCCCGACGGCACTTCCTCGGCAAGTTGGGCAACCTCCGCGCGACCGCGATATTCGTAGCCGGTGAGCGCAAGTTCCGACATGACCCATAGGTCGGCGTGCGTCGTGCCAACGAGGGACTCGATTTGCTTCCAGTTCTTCTCAACTTGTCCGAATTCCGGATCATTCTGTACGACGCCGACGATCATGTGTGCGAGTCCTATGCGGTGTTGGGATGATTGATCGGCGGCTGGGGGCCGCCGTTAGTATGTGAAAGGATGAGGCCGCAGTTAGCTCGCCCCCTCCTATCCCCCACACAGAGTAGGGGGAGAAACCGGGCTAACCGGATGTTATCGCGCGAAGTTCTGCCGTGATGTACTCCTGCAACTTTTCGGCCGAGGAGAGTTTCCACGGGCGCGGCGAAGAGGCCGTGAGCGGACTGCGGCGATACGGGTAGCTGTCCTGATTCAACAAACCGGCCCGCAACATAGTTAATTTTCCGGCGACAACCTCGATGCTGTCCGCCGAACCTCCCCAGGCCGGGTCGGCGCCGCGCTGCCAGGCAAACGCGACGACGCTATATTTGCCGGGAGGAACGTGCAAAACGGTGATTGACTGCAAATCCGCACTGGGAAGTCGCGGCAGCGCGCGCGTGTCGGCGGCTCCGGACAAATTCACTTGCGCCATCCAATCCTGGCGGCGGAGTTCCGCAGGGCGCGGAAAGGAAACCAGTAACACTCCCGTGCCGCTGTTGAGCAATGCTCCCGCCTGAGTGCCGTCGCTCTTCGCGCGACAGCCGGAAATCAGGCATGCCGCAACGAGCACACTATGCAGAATGAGTTTACTTTGCACCACGGGAGCGCAAGAGATCGGCAACGGAGGTATGACCGATTTGCTCGGCCATCATGAGTGCAGAATTGTTGTGATCGTCAAGCGCATTGATATCGGCGCCACGATCCAGCAGCCAGACGACCATTTGCAGTCTATTCCGGCGAGTGGCCCAATGGAGCGGCCTCTTCAAATGCAGATCTCCGGCTTCGATGTCGGCCTTGTTCTTGAGCAGGATTTCCGCCACCGGAATATTCCCGTCGTAGGCGGCGCGAATCAAAGGAGTCAGCCCGGCACCGTCTTTGGGTTCGATGGTGACCTTACACTCCTCGACAAGGTATTTCACAATCTCCGGTTTGTTCTCCGCTACGGCCATGTGCAGCGGAGTGAATGCATTGGCGGTGGGATACTCCAGATTCACGCCGTGCTCAACAAAGCGCTTCACGTCTTCGAGATTGTTGTTCTTGATTGCCGTGAAGATGTCCGGCGAAACCGGTTTCGGACCCTTGCAGCCGCCCGCGATCAGGGCCAGGCAGCATAGCGCGGGGAAGAGGAAGGACAGTCTCATCATGCGGATTGCTTTCTGAAATTAGGGATGAAATTCGCCGTCACGAGGGAACTCTCCGCCACCGCTCCCGGCGAGGGACGGAAGTCCGTAGGTCAGCCCGAGAGACATGTATGTTGATCGCTGGAATGGTGAGGATACCTGATCTTGCTGTTGATGCCAAATCGAGTACGCAGCGCTTAATCGATCTTCGATGAAGTAGCGCAGCGAAGCTCCCGCCCAGACATTCCATTGATCGGAGACGCCGCCGTACCCGGATTGCGAGATCGTTCTGGTTTGCTCGAAAGCCAACGCCGTCGACCAGCGGTCGGCCAGCACATAACGAAGACTCGCATCGGTTTCCACGGAGAATCCATCGACGGTGTCATTAAGAGAGAATAATGCGGAGGATTCCCAATCCAATTGCCAGCGCAATCCCCACGGGAGATGCAGTTCGGACTTCACACCGAGGAGCGCCTGATCCCCCCATTGATCATGAGGATCGGCCGTGTGAAAAGTGGTGTCGTATATAACGGTTCCCGAATCACTGCGCAGGACTTCATGACGCGACTCGTCGTATCTTGTCAGAAAATGAGCATGTTCAGCCCGCAAAGCCGGACCGACGAAATACCCCCGCTCACGAATAAAGGAGTTGTAAGCGGTCGCACCGAGTCCTTCGGCGAGACGGTACAGATTGTACGCATCCAGTCCTTCCACACCCAGTGATCCACTCTCCTGCAAGATGGTCTCTACATCTTTCCAGTAGGCACGGCTTGGGCGCTCATGCAGAAGCTTGTAGTCGCTGCGACGGTAATGGAGTTCGGCAAGCTTGCGGAGTGTTTCTGCCGGCAGCGAACCGTTGATCATTCCCGTTTCGCGCAGGCGCTGCTCCATCAGGCGGGCTTCGAATACACCGGACGCATCGCGGACACGGCCGTAACCGACCTGGACATCTCCACGCGCCCGATATTCGTATTGCCACCGCTCTGTATCCCGATTCATCGTGTAAACAGGGTTTCGATACTTTTCGGTGTACCAAGACTGGAGAAAGAATGCGCTTCCGGAAGCCGTCCCTGCGAGACCGAATGCATGCGACCACGGATAGAGACGGTAGTCCGCAGAAGCCTGAATAAACTCGCGCACGCGTCTGTTGCGGTTCCGATCCTGGAATGCGGCGTCGACTTGTTCAGACTCGCTTCGATCTCCGCTCAGGTCGCCCGCGCCGAAGATTCTTAAACGCCTTGCATCAGAATCATGCAGCCAGACTCCCGCGAGTCTACCGGTTAAATCCAAATTCTCGTTGACGCCGCCGGGATAACTGCCGTCGCTTCCCATCTTGTCATGGCGGTACCAGCCATAGAAGCTTGCGGCGGCATTTCGCACGCGATGAGTGGGGACTCGGAAGTCCCGGAATTCATCACCAAAGACCGTTGCGGTCAAGCACAAAATCGTGCTCAACGAAAGTGCAGTTAAACGCATTGTAAGACCCCGGAGTTTTGAATTTTTGCGCCGGTTTGCTTGCGAGATGCAAGTGAGCCGGTGATACAGCCGCGAAGATAAAGATTTTAGTAAGGGGTGGTGGCAAAGAAGACCGAAGCTCTGCGGTTGCATTTGGTTTCGAGACGCATGAGTGCGGTAGTGTCTCGAAGAACTTTTGGTGACCCTTCCGCTTCGCGTCAGGGTGACAAACGTCGTCGTGATCGGCTTCGCGGGACAGAGACTGCTTTTGCAAAAAGAGAATCACTAACTTTTGTCATCCTGAGCGCGCGTCTTCGGTTTTCGCACGCGAAGGATCTCGCTTCCTCTTTTGCAATCATCCCGGGAGATTCTTCAGGCCGCAAAGACCAAAGAACGGTCGTCAGAATGGCGCGACTATGGAATTCTGACCACGCCGGTACCGACGAATTTGCCTTGTTTCAATGCGAGCAGATTTGCATTCATGTCGGCAAAGGTGAATTCGGTAATGTCCGGTTTTACTTTGTAGCGATCGGCAAGGGTGAGCAACTCGCGCACATCGGCGCGCGTGGAATTGGCGACACTTCGAATTGTGCGTTCGCCCCACAGTCGCGCATACGGGAACGCGGGAATCTCCGTCATGTGAATCCCGGCGCAGATCACGCTTCCGGCTTTTACGAGATGCGTGAGCGCAAGCGGAATCGACTCTCCCGCAGCAGCAAAGATTATCACGCTATCCAAGGAGGCAGGCGGAGTGTCGGCGGGACCACCGGCCCATTTCGCTCCCAGTTTTCGCGCATGTTCCTGACCGGGCTCACCGCGAGTGATCACATAACACTCCGCGCCCATCGCAAGCGCGATCTGCAGAGTGATATGCGCCGATGAGCCGAAGCCGTACAACCCGAGTTTTCCGGCACGCGGGAGTTTGGACAGTTTAAGCGCGCGATAACCGATCACACCGGAACAGAGCAAAGGCGCGGCTTGCAGATCGTCCAATCCGGTCATGAGGGGATAGACGAATAAGGCGCGCGCAATCATGAATTCGGCATAGCCGCCGTGAACATGTTGTCCGATGAAGCGGCCGTCATCGCAGAGATTCTCGCGGTCATCAAGGCAGTAGCGGCATTTTCCGCAAGTCCCCGCGAGCCACGGGACGCCGACGCGCTGCCCGCATTGCAGGAAGCGCACTTCGGGTCCAAGTTTTTCGACCGTACCAATGACCTGATGACCGGGAGTGATCGGCAAGCGGGGAAGCGGAATCTCACCTTCCACGACGTGCAGATCCGTGCGGCACATGGCGCAGCAATGCACACGGATGCACACCTCTCCGGCTCCGGGTTCGGGAAGCGATGTCGCTTCGAGCTTGAGCGGAGAGCTTTCGATGGGCGCGGGAGCGTGGAGCCGCCACGACCGCATCTCGCTGCCGGATGCGCCGTTCAACGGAGCGACCAGCTGAACTTTGAATAAGTGATCTTGACTCCCGGAGGAATCTCACCGTAGTGCCTGCCCGCCAGCGCAAGAATGCCGTCGCGTTTCCCGAAGTCTTCCGCGTACCAGTCAAGCAGGGGTGAAAGATACAGCACGCCGTTTTCCAACCGGTTCAGTTCAGGCCTCACGCGCATGTACATGCGTTCCTGCTCTTCGAGCTGCGCTTCGAGCTTCTCCGGGGTAAAGGGTTCGCTGCGCAGCCACGGGCCGTCAATCGCGGCAAGCGTCAGCGCAAAGTGAACACGCGGCTCCTTGAAACTCGGCCTGATCACTTCGTGGAGAATGTGTCCGAGCCCTTTCAGGTGTCCGAAGATTTCCACAATTTCGGTGTTCCACGGATTCCCGAAGAATCCTCCGACATTCCGGATGCTGCTGATTGGATAGTTGTCTATGACCAGCTTCAGGGTGGCGGCGTTATAGAGGTTGATCAGAAAGCTGAGTTTCTCGGCGCGCATCCAGGGACTGTATTCCTCAAAGGTGACACCGGCGCACTCCCGCAGAAAGGCGTTCAGATCGGAAGGGTCTTGCTTCAGTTCCTTCCACTCCACACCGCCGTTGGAAACATACTTCGTCAGTACTGCCGAATAGTTTGCATAGGTGTGATCAAAGGCGATCGCCGGAGCCTGACCGCCAGAGGCCAGCATCCAAGACAGGTTCAGTAAGAGAAACCGGGACATTTCGGCGGTGGTTAGACCGGCAAATGGGGGCCAAGTACTACTTGCACATTTGTGCTAAGAGCGATATATTATCTGAGAGAATATACTCAACTTCGCCCCAATCTGCAATTCGATGGAACAGGTCAAGTTACCGGGAGTATTGACTCCGTACAGCCTTGGAGCCAACCCTTTAGCAGGCAAGTAATGTTATCGCAATCGAGTCACGATCTCTCCGCACTGGAGCGGCCAACAGGCGACCAAAACATAGCACCCAAAAGCCGCTATCAGCTCGTTGTGATCGGCGCGGGAAGCGCCGGCCTTGCAACCGCGACTGCGGCAGCGGATCTGGGTGCGACCGTTTGCCTGATTGAACGAGGGCGGATTGGCGGCAGGAGGCTTTATTCCGGGGAGGTTCCCTTATTCGTTCTGCAAAAGGCAGCGGCGCTCGCCGCCGACGGGATGCGGGCGCCGGAATGGGGCATCTGCGGGGTGGGAAAGGAGCCCGTCAGGTGGGAGGTCCTGCGTGCGCGCATCCGGCATGTGCAGTCTGGTTTTGCCGAGCGGAATGCGCCGACTGCGTTGTTGGCTAAAGGAATTGACTTCTGCTGGGGGACACCGCGATTTCTGGATTCACGGCGCCTTGAGCTGAACGGTCAGACAATTGAGTTTGTGCGTGCTGTTATTGCGACCGGATCATCTTCCGTCGGTGTCAAGCTTGCTGGAATGCGAGCGGAAGATGTAGTGCCGGAAGACGCGCTCTACTCCATGGCTGTGCTGCCTGATTCGGTGCTCATCTATGGCACCGAGGGCCAGGCGCTTGCCGTGGCTCAGGCACTTCGACGCTTGGGCTGTGAGGTTACCGTTATCGAGCCCGGTCCGGCATTGTTAGCGCACGAGGATCCCGATGCAGTGGCGCTCGTTCGCAGCGCGCTCGCTGGGGAGGGGATTTCAATTCACTCCGATTGCGGGGAAATTTCGGCCGCGCAGTCCGGGAGCAAGTACCGTATCAAATGGAGCGGCGGTGAAGCGACGGTCCGGCAAATCATCTGTTTCTTGGGCCGAACCGCATGTCATGGAGAGATTAATTTGGCCGCTGCACGGATTGAAGCGGTCGCGGATGGAATCCTGGTGAATGATTTTCTCTATACCACCAATCCTCGCGTGCTCGCACTCGGCAGTGTGAACAACGCCTCGCGCTCGTGGCACGACAGCGAAGCTCAGGCGAAAATCGGCATCGCTAATGCACTGCTATTCGGGCATCGACGGAATTCTCCGCTGCTGGTACCGCGCGCAATCCGTACCGATCCGGCAATTGCGATGGCAGGAGTGACTCAGCGCGAAGCGGAACAAGGGGGTTTACATACTCTAAGCGTGACGGCCGGTGAGATCGACCGGGCAGTCATTGAAGGCGACCGGGACTGCACGGTGAAAATTCATCATGATTCGGGAGGACGGATCCATGGGGTTACGATTGTCGGCAGGGAAGCTCCGGAGTTACTCGGAGTCTTTCTGCTGGCGATGAACCAACGTACCCGCTTGCACAGTCTGGTCTCCGAAGTGCCACTTGCGCTGACCCGCACGCAGTCGCTATACCGGCTCGGAGATCTGTTCCGCAGAACTTTGCTCACTCCTTTTGCCGCAGGATTGGTCAAGCGCATCATGTCGTTGAGAAAGTGAGAATGGAAAAGAAAAACCAGAGCGCGGGCACTTGAAACTGAGTTTCAAGTGCTCCTGGGTGGGCACGGAGACCCGCCCCTACGATCTTCGAGCCGTGTAGGCAGCTTGCAGCCGACCGGATGAGCCATATCTACGCACGTGTCATCCTGAGTGCGCGTCTTCGGTTTTCGCGCGCGAAGGATCTCTCTTCCGTTGCCGTGTAGGCAGCTTGCAGCCGACCGGATGAGCCATATCTACGCACGTGTCATCCTGAGCGCGCGTCTTCGGTTTTCGCGCGCGAAGGATCTCTCTTCCGTTGCCGTGTTGGCTGCTTGCAGCCGAAGAGCCAAAAAAAACGGGCGATCCATTCGGATGCCCGTTTCATTGTGTTCGACTATCTCTTTACATTTCACTGTCGTCATCATCAGATTCTCCGCCCCCCCCACCCCCTCCTCCTCCGCCGGATGAACCGCTGAAGGTGGTGCCGAAGCTATCGTCATCGCGCTTTTTCTGTGCGACTTTCTTCTTCAGACAGTTGAAGCAGAGTTTCTCGACGGACAACCAAGCAAAACTTCCGCCACAGCCTTCGCACTGCTGGGTCCGTCGTTCGCCGCGGATGGGCTTAGGTTTGGGCTGCGGGGTTGGGCGGGGTACCTCGATCAGCTCGGGATCCAGTAGCTCGATAGGAACATCGAGTGGATCCAGCTCGATATCGTCGGGGAGAATCTCTTCATCGTCGACCGGAAGATCATCCTCGAACTCGTCAATGAAATCCGGATCGCGCGGAGGAGCCGTTCGGCCGGCACGCGTCCTCGAGCGAGTCGGCTCCGGCATGAAAAGACCGTCGTTATCGGGGGACCACGGCGCGCCCGCATCTTCGTCTTCGTGTTCGCGGCTTGCACCGTTCTCAACTTTGGGATGGTGGTTGTCGCCGGAACCCACCGGAGATCCGGCCGATTTGCCTTTGATTCGGGGCTTTCTTGGTGGAGCCTCGTGGACCGTGCTCGGGACGGTCTCTTGCTGAATCCCCTTGGCCACGGTTTCTTCTTCAGCCTTCGGCAATGGCGCGGCAGACTTTTTCGGCAAGTTATTTGTGGGAGTCGTTTTCTTTTTGACGGGCATTTTTGCGGCGGCTTTGACCTTCTTCGTCGACTGCACTTTTTGTGCCGACTTCGTCTTGGGCTTCGTGACCTTGGCCGTACGAGGGGTCTTTTTTACAGGTTTGGCCGCCTTGGGCTTGCGCTTGGCGGGCTTTTTCGGAGCGGCTGGTGTCCGACGAACTGCGCGACTCGGAGTACGGGATTTCTTGGTTCGCGTGGTTCGCGAAGGACGGGTGGTTCGCCCAGAAGTGGTGCGCCCCATGGCGGACTCCTTGATCAGTTAGCGGGCCGGAAGGACAATCAGAGGTGGTCCCAGTAAAGCGCACTAATATATCAGACTACACTACCGAGTGTCAATAGCAGCCCATCGCCGCAGCCGTATACTTGCAATCCTCTATATGGATCATAAATTATTATAATAGAACGATTTGAGAGTTTTTTAGCGATTTGGAAATACCGTCAGCGGATCTGCTTGGCGAGGATTTTCAGGCCCATGCCTCTCCATGGCGGGGCTGTACCGTGATTGGGATTGCGTTTTACAAATATTTCACATAAATTCGGTCAATGAAATTCAGTCTCGGCCGTACCGTTCTTGCCTGCACGGGTCTGCTCGTTCTTGTCTCCCTTTCCTGCTCGCAATCCGGGTCCCCCCAAAATCCGTTCAGGCCGCTTGAGTTCAATGTCGATAGCACGTTGCTGGGAACTGCCATTCATGCGGGCGGAGTGGGTGTTCGCCCACCGAAAAACTGGAGTGCCGCAGATTCGCAGCTTGTGACGCTGGCGCGGAATTCGCTTGCGGCGGATACGACCAAATTCCGATTCGAACTTGTCCGGCTTCATGTGGACACAAGCTCCGGTGCGATGATACTCTTGAAACAGTACCAGAGTTCCGCCGGAACCCCGTTTATGACCTGGGCCAGAGAGTTTGTTTCATTATTCCGTTCCAGCCGAACCGGAATCGAAATTCGCGAAGAATGGATGATGGTTTCGGATTTGCCCGTGGTGCAGCTTCAGATGGCGGACTCCGTCAGAGTTTATTTTTCGCTTGTCTGCGCCGTGGATCCGCCGGTTGGCATTGATTATGTCGTCCCGAAACCTGCCTGGGCGAATGAAGTCCGGGCCGTGGAGTCTTCGATCGGCACGATCTCGCGGTAATCTGTGCAATATCCCCGTTTCGGTTTTCGCGTTAGAAATTTCCAAAGGAGCTGGTGATGTTCAAAAAGTTGATGGTGGTTTTGCTCATTGTCTCGCTGTGTCTGGCTGTGACCGGCTGCTATACCTTTAATCATCAGGTTGGCAAGGGTGCACAGAAGGGCATCAAGGTTGAGAAGAAGCAATGGTTCATCCTCTGGGGTTTGGTTCCGATTGTTGAAGTGAAGTCGCAAGAGCTTGCGGGCGGCGCGGACGATTATTCGGTTCAGACCCAAATGAGCGTGGTCGATGTGGTAATCAGTGTGATCACCGGATGGGCTACGATCTATCCGCAAACGGTCACCGTGACCAAGTAGATTCGTCGCGACTACTTTTGCTGAAGCGGCCGGGGTTCCACCCCCGGCCGCTTTCTGTTTTGTCGAAAATCGCCCGCACGGCGGATGTTCAGCGCATGCAAGCCGGTTCACTTGCGATGCCATCATAGTCATTCTCAAAAGTACGGTTGCATCCAGATTCCGGCCGGGTAACACGCGGGCAGTGATAACAGCAACTTCGTTAAGGCCGCGCTAACCCGGCTCGGCGAAACATGACAACTTACTTTCGGGAATCACTATACAATGCTTCTGACCACCGGTTGCAGAACGTCAACGTATTTTTGCTTGCGAGAGTTGACAGCATCAACGAGGGTTGTCAATCCTGTGGCACTTCTCTTGCTTTGTCACTCGGCAATCTGCCTCAATGCGAGAGCCTACGGACCACTTGAACAACAGTACTCAGGGATTTAAGCCTAGAACCGTGAACTCCACCGAAGTTAACGCGCCCGCTGACAGTCTATGTCGGGTCCTGCTGCTCTCTCTGGACACCCCCTGGGCGGCAAGATTTCGCTCGGAAGTGTTGCACATGGGCTGGCAGTTGAAAAGACTCGACAGCCCCTACGATGCGCTCGCTTCCATTGCCGATTACGATCCTCATCTACTTGTGGTTTCAGACTTTCGTGGCGGGCTTACCGTCGCAGAGATTTGCGATGCGCTGCGTGTGCCGCGCGTTTTCAGACCGTTGCAGATCATAGTCACAACCGCAGTAACCCATGCGCTGGATGGCGACCCCGTGGAACTCGGCATTGACGAGATTTTACCGGAGTCCGAGCATCATGCCTGTAACGGAAATGCTCTGAATTCGCAATTCCGGCTTGCGAGGTTGAGCCGTACGGTTGTTTCCCGCGAACAGGAAATCCTGGACGGGCTGCCCACCGCGATTTTCGTAGTCGATTCGCAATATGCCCTTTGGAAACTCAATCGCGAATTCAGCACGGCGCTCGGTTGTGACGATCCTAAACTGCTGCGAAATTTTCTCGGCAAGCCCCTCGATTTGACCGTCCAGTTCTGCACGGAAAGCGGCACCACGCCACTGGCCGAGACGGAGCTGCATACCGCACTGTCGACCGCCATGCGTTCCGGCAAACAGTCCTTCCGATTCAAGCAGGTGGTGCGAAACCGCGAACAAACCTTCTCGGGCAGAATCACGAAGCTCTCAACGGAGACTGATCGCTTTCTGATTGACTTGCTGGATATCACCGAAGAAGAAAATCTCTTGAAACAGGAGGCGCAGCGCGAGCGCCTGGCGACGATCGGCAATCTTGCGCTTGGCGTGGCTCACGAGATTCAAAACCCGAATACCTTCAATCGCGTGAACGCCGCCAATTTGCAGGAGCTGCTCTCAGCTCTGAAACCGCTGCTGGCCGCGCTGGAAAAAGAGAATCCTGACTTGAGAGCCGGCAAGCTCAGCGTCGGCAAAGCGCTGGAGATGATGACGAACTCGGTCAATGGAGTCGCGCTCGCCAGCGATCGCATCGGGCAAGTGCTCGATACGCTGCGGAATTTCGGGAAGTCCGACACGTCTCGCATCATTCAGATCAATCCGCTGAGTTCGATTCGCGAGGCAATTGTGCTCACGCGGCACGCCTGTAAGAATGTCTGTGATCTGCTGCTCGAACTCCCCGAGGATTTGCCGGCGGTGATGGCGTCACACACCGAACTCTCGCAGGTGTTTGTCAATCTGATTCAGAATGCGGTGCATGCCTTCGCCGAGCCTATCGCACAGAAGCGTGGCAACGGCAAGGCGATAATTCGCATCGCGCTTGAGCACGTGACCGAAAAGGAGTTGGTGATTGCCGTCATCGATAACGGTCCGGGAATCGATCCGGCAATTCAATCGCGGATCTTTCGGCCCTATTTTACGACCCGCGCGATGGGCGAAGGCACCGGTCTCGGACTCTCGCTTTCCTCGGATATCATGCACCGGTTTGGTGGCGACGTTTCGGTTCGAAGTCGTCCGGCGGACGGTGCGGTTTTTCTCGTGACGATCCCCTTGGCTTGTGACATTCAAACGAACACGTTGAATGGAGAAGTACCCCATGCCGTACAAACTACTGATTGTTGACGACGAAGAGCAGATTCTTAGCGCCCTCGACACGTTCTTCAAACTGCGTGATTTCGACGTTATCACCACCAAGGACCCGTTCGACGCGCTGGAACGCACGAAGATCGAGAAGTTCCACGTCGCGTTGCTGGATATTAATATGCCGGGAATGAGCGGCGTCGAACTCCTGAAACGGATCAAGGAGTCGCGGCCCACCGTGCAGGTCGTGATGATGACCGCTTACACCACCATCGAGAAGGCCATCGAATGCGTCGAAAACGGCGCAAGCGATTACCTGCTGAAGCCGTTTCATGATCTGAATGATCTCGCGCACATCGTAAAACTCTCCTGTGACCGTGTGGCTCGCTGGGAAAAAGTCGCGAAGGAAAGTCTGCGCAATCCGCGCGATGTCACCGTGCACAAGTTGTAGGTGTCGCAAGACGCGACATGCAAGATAGTCAAAGAGGCCGACGCGGTTTTTGCGTCGGCCTCCTCCATTGTAACGCTCGTATGCGGATATTTCAGATCAACGTGAATCTGAGTCCGGCATTAAGCGTTATGAACGAAATCTTCACCGTGCCGTCGTACAGTTCGGTTTCGTACTCCGCATCGAACTGATGATATTGTGCAGAACCGACGATGCTGAATGCGCCGCTCGTCTTGATGATCGCGCCGGCTTCGAGAAACCACCCCATCGTGCTCTTTGAGTCTTCTGCAGCGTTCACAGAAATACCACCCGCCTCCCCCTCCCCCTGCAAATTGGTCGCACCCAACGTGACTCCGCCACCGATCATTGGCGACACTGGAACCACAGCCGGTAACAACTGAAATCTGGCGCCGGCCACCCAGCGATTGATTTTCCATTCGCCGCTCGTTTTCGCATCGCCGAAAGGCGTTTCCAGAGTGCCTTCAGCATCGTGCTTGCCGAAGCGGTAGCCGACATACACACTCGCATTTGAGAGGTTAAGACCCGCGTCAATTTCCGCTCCCACGGCGGTCCGGGCGCCGCCTTCTTCTTTTGTGACGTCTTCACCGGAAAACTTGCCGGTGGGGTTATTGACCTGAAGACTCGCGCCGATGTACGGAGCCGGTCCCAGTGCAAATGCCGGTGCGACACCAATGCAAATAAGCGTCAGAATACAAATGCAATTGAGCCGACAATGCCGTCGCATGATCAGGCCTTTGCAACTTCGC
>CAZGVT010000057.1:0-5548 GCA_964529255.1 uncultured Alphaproteobacteria bacterium
CTCCACCTCGCCTGCATCCTGATTCTCCTCCGATGTTTTTAAGATACGCTCTAGCATTCCGGACCTCGCGTCAGCACCAACCTTACGGGCCGTGTCGGCTGCTTGCAGCCGACCGGTATTGACCGATACAACTGTCATTCTGGACCTCGCGTCAGCGCCAACTTTGTCATTCTGGACCTCGCGTCAGCGAGTGTCCGGAGTCTCTCGAAGTCTTCGTAGTCAGCCCGAGAGATCCCGGACATTCGCCCTGCGAAGACTTGCGCGAAGTCCGGGACGAAAAGCCATTCACTTGTTGCTTGTCTCTGCTTGGCAAAATGGGCAAGCTGAACCCCCCAACCTCCCGCGAGCAGAGGGAGAAAAAGTACAGCGGTAAACAATGAGACGGAGTGGAGTGCGGGTAGGAATGACGGCCAATCGAGCGCGAGGAAACAGCAGGAAGGGTCGGTTAGAACTTAGCGGATCAAAGGCAAGTGAATCGTGAACTCACTGCCTGATCCGACGGTACTCACGACGGAAACTCTTCCACCGTGAGCGACAGAAATGTGCTTTACAATGGCGAGGCCGAGTCCCGTCCCGCCTAACTTACGACTGCGAGCCTTGTCCACACGGTAGAACCGTTCGAAGATGCGAGGCAGATGATCGGCGGGAATTCCAATGCCGTGGTCCTGCACGCGGATTCGCGCTTCGCCCGCATCCTTGATCACGGAGACTCGAACCTCGCTCCCCTCGGGAGAGTACTTGATGGCATTGTCAAGCAGATTGCAGATCGCCTGTTCGAGCAGTATAGCATTGAGTCGGGCGGTGACGTCGTTGTCGCCAGCGAGTTCAAGTCGAATGGCCTTGTCGTTCGCTTTGAGAGAGCATTGGGAGATGGCTGCAGACACGACACTGCCAACGTTGCCGGTTGCGAGTTGAATGACTCCGTGCTCACCTTCCTGTTCAATCCGCGACAGACTGAGTAGGTCATCGATGATTGCATTCAGACGATCCGCGTTATGGCCGATTCTCCGGAGCATGTCTTGCGCGGTACTTTTGTCCTCCAACGCGCCCTCTTCGAGGGTCTCGACAAATCCCTTGATGGCCGTAATTGGAGTCTTAAGTTCGTGGGAGACATTGGCGACGAATTCCCGTCGCATGTTTTCCAATTTTCGCAGCCGTGAAATGTCGTTCATCACAATCAACACTCCCGACGTGGCCGCGGAACCGCCCTGCAACGGATAGCCGGCGACTTGCAGTACTACATCTTCGCTGAGCAGGAGAGTCGCTTCGAGTTCCTGTGATTGCGGTTGTCCGGAGAGTCGGTCGGTAATGAATCGCTGCAAATGACTATTGCGAGCGACCTCCTGAACGAGTCGACCAACCACTCTTTGCGGGTCAACTTTGAGGATGTCCGCTGCCGCGCGGTTGACGAAGAGCACGCGCTCCTCATGATTCACGGCGATGACGATTTCGCGGAGACTGGAGAGGATCGCCTCCTGCTCATTTCGTTGCTTCGTAATCGTGCGGATCTTCTCGCCGAGCTGATCGGCCATGCGATTGAGCGCCTCAGCAAGGCCGGAAAGTTCGGTGGAATCATGGAGGATCAGCTTCTCCGAGAAGTCACCGGACGCATAGGAATCCGCTCTCGATTGAATCGCGGCAATTGCACGGCGAATCTTGCGCGAGAGCACTACGGTGACCACCGCCGCGATTGCGGCGGCGATGACGAGTCCGGCAAGCAGCCTCCATTGGATGACTCCCAATTCCGGTGCGATCGACGCTAAAGGTGCCGACACGCGTAGTGCAGCGACAACCGATCCGTCGCTTCTCACCGGCACAGCAACGTATACGACGCGCTTGTCGGTGGAACGCAACTCACGAATATCGATGCCGAGCAGTCCGTTCAGAGCGGTCTGAACCTCCGGCCGGAAACTCTGAGTCTCCACGTCGTCGGCTTCTGTGCTGTGAGTTCGTGCAGCGCCGATTTCGCTGTCGGCCAGCACGCGGCCGCCGCCGCCGACGAGTGTAATTCGAACATTGGCGGATTGACTGAGTCGCAGACAGTGAGTCTGCAGAGCCTCTGCGGACCAGTCTCTCCAGGCGGGCGGTAGGTTCAAAGCGCACAATTCGGCGCGCGCGGTGAGATCGGCAATCGATCTGCGCACATGATAGTGATTGATCGATCTGACGGCGAGGGCGCCGGAAAAGACAGAGACGGCGACGATGAGCGCGGCGAAGTAGGGGTAGAAGCTCCAGGCAATCCGCCGCTGTCTCGTCATTGGATGTGCTGCTCCGGATTTGTGGCGAAGAGTTGGGTATCGGCAGGGGATCGAGGCGGTGCTGGCGTTCGCATTCGGGGGGGGTATCCGGGATTCTCAGCAGGAGAGCAGGCGCGCACGCATTCCGTTTGATGCACTACTCTTCGCCGCGGGTGTCGCGCATGCGATAGCCGATGCCGCGAACGGTTTCGATGAGGTCCCCTGCCTTGGCAAGTTTGCGGCGCAGATTGACGATGTGGACATCGACGGAGCGGCTGGTGACGTCGCTCACTCCGCCTTGCACGGAGTCAACAATTTGATCGCGGCCGAAGACCCACCCGGGTCTCCTCGCGAGCATGAGCAGGATACGAAACTCGGTGGCCGTAAGGTCGATGTCGTTGTGGTCGACTTTGACCTGATGTTGTGCCGTGTGAATCCAGAGTGCGCCATATCGATAAACCTGTTTGGAGTCATCCGGCACCACACGTCGGCGCAGGACGGCCTTGACGCGCGCGAGCAGGACTCGCGGGCTGAAGGGCTTGGGTACATAATCGTCGGCTCCGATTTCCAATCCAGTGACGACATCCGCTTCCCCGCTCTTGGCCGTGAGCATGATGACGGGAATGTTCACCGTCATTGCGTCCGACTTCAGCGAGCGGCAGAGGTCCAGCCCGTCGACTCCGGGCAGCATGAGATCGAGCACGATCGCATCAGGAGGATTCTTGCGAATCGCGGAAATTGCGGCTTCTCCGCTGGTTGCGGTCGAGACTTGATAGCCCTCGCGAGTGAAATTGAACTCAAGCAGTTTTAGAATGTCTTCCTCGTCGTCAACGACGAGCACATGTCCTTTTGCCATTCCGACACAGCCTCATGGAAGGTGGGCGGGGTAGATGCACCAAATTTACCACTCGGACGGGAGAGACGCAACTGCACGTGAAGTTGATGGGATATCGCCCCAAAAAAGCGCTAATTTATGTTTAAACAAAGAGTAACACCGAAGAAACGACAGTGAAACGCAGTTGCCCCCTTGACTCGGGGGCGCTGAATGCTTATATTAGACCTATGTTGTCCAATTTGAACTCGGCTCCATTCAGCTGCTGTCGCAGCCTTTGTTGTAACCGCGCCTGCGGCGAAGGGTCGTATTCTGTTGGCTGATGGCATTTTTGTCCGACACAGCAGGTACCCTTCGCAGGATTGCGAGGGGTTTTTTGTTCTCATCCTTGAACCATTAGCAACCGTTTGCTCACAGGAGGACGCATGGCGGAGACATCGAGCGGTCATGAAACGTCGGCGATTACGTATTTACCGAGGCTGAACGAGCCGGCTCCGGATTTTACAGCCAAGACCACCAAAGGGGAGATCAAGCTTTCAGACTTCAAGGGAAAGAAATGGGTCGTGTTGTTCAGCCATCCGGCGGATTTTACTCCGGTGTGCACGACTGAATTTTTGGCCTTTGCGAAGAACTACGACCGATTTCAGAAGCAGAATGCGGAGATCATTGGTTTGTCCATTGACAGCATATATTCGCACGTCGCATGGCTGCGGAACATCGAACAGAATTTCGGCGTGCAAATCCCCTTTCCGTTGATCGCCGATCTCAAGATGGATGTGGCGCGCTTGTACGGGATGGTTCATCCGAATGCCTCGGATACGTCGGCGGTTCGCGCAGTGTTCATTATTGATGACAAGGGAATCGTGCGCTCGATGATCTACTATCCGCTCACCAACGGGCGCTCGATTGAAGAGATCCTGCGCATCGTGACGGCATTGCAGACAACGGACAAGCACGGCCTTGCCACTCCCGAGAATTGGCAGCCGGGCGAGAAATGCATCGTTCCGGCCCCGCAAACATCGGAATTGGCGGAGAAGCGAAAGAGTGAAGGTGTGGATTATACAGATTGGTATTTCAGCAAGAAGGCGGTACCCCAATGAGCGCATACCCGCTGGCCGCAGGCAGCTTTGAGATCCCGGCTCCAACGATCAACGATTTGATACCTCCGCCGCCGATCGTTGCGCAGATCGGTGACACACCGCTGATTGAGCTTGTGCGCATTCGCGACGGACTCTCGCCTCGTGTGAGAGTCTCAGCCAAGGCGGAGTGGGCGAATCCCGGCGGCTCGGTTAAGGATCGCGCGGGTTGGTTCATGATCCGGCAGGCGATAGCGGACGGAAAGCTTGCCGGGGGAAAGCGTATACTGGATGCATCGAGCGGAAATACCGGCATTGCGCTTGCGATGATTGGCGCGGCACTGGGAATCGGCGTAACACTTTGCATTCCGGCGAATGCCGGTCCGGAGCGCAAACGCATGCTCAGCGCGTTACGCGCGGAGGTTATTCTCACGGATGCACTCGGATCGACTGACGCAGCGCAGGCCGTCGCGTGCCAGATGGCTCTCAAGTATCCGGAACGGTATTACTACCTGAACCAGTACGCAAATCCGGCCAATGTGCGGGCGCACATGATGACGACGGGTCCGGAAATCTGGCGACAGACGGAGGGGAAGGTCACGCATTTCATTGCCGGGCTGGGCACGACGGGAACATTCACCGGAGTAGGCCGCTACCTGAAGGCTCGCAACCCGGAAATCAAGATCTATTCATTCCAGCCTGACGGACCGCTTCACGGCCTGGAGGGGTTGAAGCACCTTCCGAGTGTTCATGTGCCGGAAATCTATGATGCATCGATTTCAGATGGAACGCTGGAGATTTCGACGGAGGACGCTTACGCAATGATGAAACGGCTGGCTCGCGAAGAAGGGTTATTTGTGGGAGTCTCCGCCGCCGCGGCGACGGTGGCCGCACTGCGCCTGTCGGAGAGTTTGGAGGAGGGCAACGTCGTCACGATTCACTGCGACACGGGACTGCGCTACCTTTCGTTACCGGTGTGGGATGCCTGACGGCGCGCCGTGGCATTAATCATCACACAGACAGATGTCGCGCGAATTCGCGCGCACGGAGAGGTGGAGTTTCCGGACGAGTGCTGCGGATTTGTGCTCGGTTCAGACACTGCGAAAGGCAAGCAGGTCAGCGAAATCGTTCCGGTTTCAAATTTGCAGGTTGAGAATCGCGCTCGCAGGTTCATGATCAGCCCGGAGCAATATCTGGCAGCCGAACGTCATGCGCGTGGGCACGGTTTGGAACTGCTCGGCTTCTATCATTCCCACCCCGACCATCCGGCGATTCCATCGGAGTTTGATCGCGAACACGCGCTGCCGTATTACTCGTACTTGATCGTGTCGGTGAATGGAGGGTCGGCTGCCGAGCTGCGGAGTTGGTTATTGAGTGAAGATCGCACCGGCTACGCCGAAGAG
>CAZGVT010000057.1:5558-13184 GCA_964529255.1 uncultured Alphaproteobacteria bacterium
GATTACGGGGATTTCAACAAACAAAGTCACTGGATAAATGAGCGTAAAGTTGTTTATTCCGACGGTGCTCCGCCGGTTTACCGATAATCGGGAGAGCATCGAGCTGCGCAGCGGAACCGTAAACGACGCCCTGCGGGAACTCGTAACCACGTACCCTCACTTGTACAAGCACTTGTACAATGAGGACGGTACGCTGCGCAGTTTCGTTAATATCTACCTCGGTGATCAGGACGTGCGGCACCTCGAACTGAAGTACGATACGGCGCTCGCAAACGGCAGTGAACTGACCATCGTGCCATCAATCGCGGGCGGTGTGGATCTGCCCGAGTTATCGCAGGGAGAGATGAAGACCTACAGTCGCCATCTCATACTGCCGGAAGTCGGGATTAACGGACAGCGAAAACTCAAGGCCGCATCGGTGCTGGTGATCGGTGCGGGAGGATTGGGATCCCCGCTCCTTGCTTATCTGGCCGCGGCGGGAGTGGGACGGATCGGTATTGTGGATCAGGATATTGTCGACGAGACGAATCTCCAGCGGCAAATCATTCACGGGGTGCGCCAGATCGGATCGTCGAAGCTCGATAGTGCGCGAGCGTTCATACACAATTTGAACCCGCGAGTCCAGGTGGATTCGCATGAGACGTTGTTCACGAGTGGGAACGCGCTGAAACTCGCGGAACCTTATGATCTGCTGATCGACGGTACGGACAATTTTCCGACGAGATATCTGGTAAACGACACGGCATACCTGCTGGGCAAGCCAAACGTGTACGGGAGCATTTTCCGGTTTGAGGGTCAGGCGAGCGTGTTCTGCGCGGAAGGCGGGCCGTGCTATCGCTGTTTGTATCCGGAGCCACCGCCGCCCGGTCTGGTGCCGTCGTGCGCAGAGGGCGGCGTGCTGGGTGTGTTGCCGGGAATTGTCGGTTCGATACAGGCAACGGAAGCGATTAAGCTGATTCTTGGGCTCGGAAACTCGCTGGTTGGGCGACTGTTGCGCTTCGATGCGCTCTCGATGAAGTTTCGCGAGTTTGCGTTGCAAAAGGACCCCGACTGTCCGCTATGCGGAACTCGTCCGACGGTGAAGGAGCTGATCGACTACTATCAGTTTTGCGGATTGCCGCAGCAAAATGCACCGCGCCAGATGCCCGACGAATTTAATATGACAGTGACGGAGTTACATTCGCGATTGCAGAGCGGTAATGGTCGGAAGCCGATGCTGTTGGATGTGCGATTGCCGGAAGAGCTGGAAATCAGTCAACTCGAAGGAGCGCAGCTCATTCCTTTGCAGGAACTCGAATACCGTCTCCACGAAATCGATCGCGAGCGGGATATCGTGATTTTCTGCCGCAGTGGACGGCGCAGCGTGGACGCGTGGTACATATTGCGGGATGCCGGATTTCAGAATAGGCTGTATAACTTGAAAGGCGGTATTCTGGCCTGGGCCGAGGAGATTGACCCAAGCATGCCCTGGTATTGAACGGAATTGAGTGCAATGCTTGAGGAGGCGTTGCGCAAAAGAGGAAACCCGGTCCAACGAGGCCGGGTTTCTCCGTTTCCACAAGCGAGGAATTGAATAGCTATTGGCGCACACCGGTAACGATGTAATAGTAATCTCCGTTGGGTAGAGTCCAGATCTCCGGATCGACAAACGTGGTGTCGGAAGTGGAGCCGATGGAGTCCGAAGGATCCGGATCAATATCCTGTTCGATACTGCGATAGATCACATAGTGACTGACGGCCGTATCCGGAACCGACCAGGTCAGTTTCACAGTAAAGACCGTGTCTCCCAGTACACTGATCACCAAATCACTAATGGATAGCGGCGCCGGTGGTGGTGGCGGCGGTTCACCGGCAATCTGCAGGTCGTCGATGTACCATCCTTCGGCGTGAATCGTGTCATCGGAGCAGAAACGGAAGCGGATTTGGATGGGCTCATCGGCATAGGCGGAAAGATCCACCTCGCGGAAGCTCCAATCCGGTTGTCCTGATAAACAGGCTATTCCGGGCTGCGGTCCGGGATAGACTAGCGTATCGCGCAAGTAGTGAAAGGTGTGAGCATAGCCGTTCTGTGGCGTGACCTGCTCAAAAGGACTGCCGCTACGGGAGATCTCGACGAAACCGCCGTCAAAGGCTGAATCCGGGCTGCTCGCGGAGACTTCCGAATCAATCCAGGATAGAAAACGCAAGCGCGACTGCGGAGTGATTTGAATCACGGGACTAACCAGTCCGGCATCGAGCAATCCGTTGTAACTTCCATCGAGCGTGTCGCCGCACTTCCATGCATGATCGGCGGAGGTGTACTGCTCGGTGGAGAGATGCCACTGGTCGGCGAAACCCGGCAACACATTAGAATGAGTCCAGCCGTTCTCACCCGCTTCCAGATTATCGGACCAGTAAACCGTCCGTTGCCCGATGGTTATGAAGAACGAATCAGTAGTTACGTAGCCATTCTGCGCTGTCAGTGTGAGCACGATCATAGCCTGATGTTCGAGCGGGGTTGCGGAGTCCGCGGCAATCACGAACGGATCGCCAAGATTGTTGCCGCTGCCTGACGGAGCGATTGATCCAAAAAGCGCAAAGTCATCGAGCAGAAACAGGTAGGGATCGGTTGTCGAGATCGCGCCTTGCACATTCGATGCGGTATTGCCTGAGTTGTCGATGAAAAGGGTGAGCGTCGCACTCTCGCCGCCATCGAGCAGCAGATCGTTATCGGCAGGGGGCTCGTCGTAGATTAAGTAGCTTTGAAAATCCAACACGGGGGGGGTTGGCGCCAGACCTGCGATATAGACGTCGTCAATGTACCATCCTTCGCGGCTCACGGTGTTGTCCGAGCAAAAGCGGAATCGCACGCGAATAGAATCTCCGGCATAGTCAGCGAGATCGACTTCCCGCTCGATCCATTCGGCATAATCGCAATAGCAGGCCAGTCCCGGAAGCGGTCCGGAAAAGGGTTCTGCACCGCGTTCGTAGCGGAAGTATCTTGAATAACCCTGGAGCGGCACCACCTGGGCAAACGGCTCCTGATTGCGCGAAATTTCGACGATACCACCGTCATAGGTGGAATCGGGATAGGATAGCGAAGTTTCGGCTTCGATCCAGTGCTTGAAGTAGAGCTTCGACTCCGGGGTGACTTGAATATAAGGACTTGTCAATCCGGCATCGAGCGAATCCGCATAGTTATCGTCGAGCGCGTCGCCGCATTTCCACGAGTAACCGGGCGAGGCGTAGCCTTCCGCGGAAATGTGCCACTGGTCACGATATCCGGGCGTAACGGCTTCATGAGTCCAACCGTCTTCACCATTGCTGACGTCATCGGTCCAGTAGATGGTTTTTTGTCCGACCACGAGGATAATAGAACGGATGATCGAATAATCATCGGCGGTCAGATGCAGCAGCACGATCGCCTGATGATCGAGGGGAGTCGCGCTGTCTGCACTGACGGAGAACAAGTCGGCTGAGTTGTCTCCGAAGCTCGAACCGGCGATATTGCCGAAACTCGCGGAATCATCCAGAATAGTCACGAAGGAGTCAGTGGTGGTGAGATGTCCCCAGACATTGGAAGCGGCGATTCCGATATTGTTCAATGTGACGGAGAGACCGGCAATTTCCCCGCCTTCAAGGAGTCCATCCTGATCTCCCCCGGGATAATCGACAATCGTATGACTGGAATATCGCAAGTTTGGGTGAATGCCGCCGGCGGTGAATTGGCTGATGGCCTGAACCGAATTGAACAAGTTCAGTCGGCCGCCGGTGGCGGTATACGGAATGAGCGAGTCCTTGACGTCGACAGAGGCGAGTAGCAGGTCCTTCAGCACCAATGCGCCGGAATCCGGATGTGCCGAATACAAGTTATAGAAGTCCGCGCTGGCGGCGGAGTGCATGAGCGCCACCGCCCCTGCAACAAGCGGCGATGCCATGGACGTTCCCGAAGCATAGCCGGTGTCCGCATCGGACGTTGTACTTAGTATCGCTGTTCCGGGCGCACCGAGGTCGATGGAGAGCAGGCCGTAAGCCGAACCGGAATTCTTCTTGTCTATCGACGTCGTATTGGTTACGGCAATCAAGTAAGGGCTCGTGCAGGTCGTGGGCACATCTCCGACGGCATCGACATTCACGTTGATATTTGCCGTTGCCGCCGCCGACAGAATGCCAAGAGAGCCCATTTCGTCGTAGAGGTCGTTCCAGATAGGATAGGAACCCGCTGTGCAGTCGCCATAGTTGATCCCGAAGCTGTTATTCGTCACAACGACGTTGGCGCCGAGCGCGCCGCCGGTCTCAATCCAGTCACGTTTCTGATCGATGATGTAGCCGTATCCGGTGGAGACAATGGCGGTATTGCTGCTGGAAGCAGCGATGATCATGAGCTTGACATTCCAATTGGCGCCGGCGACGAACGCTCCATTGTTGGCCCGCGCCCCGACAATCCCGGAGACGTGAGTTCCGTGGCTGCTTACCGGAATTGTGCCGTCGTTGTTGTAGCAGTCCCAGCCGTAGTAATCATCGATGTAGCCGTTATTATCATCATCGATACCGTTCGCGGCGGTCTCGTGCGGGTTGTTCCACAGGTTGGTGGCGAGGTCGGGATGGGAAATCAGGCATCCGCCGTCGACGACGGCCGCGACAATATCATCTCCGCCACGATCCTGCCCGCCGGGCGTCACGTCCCATGCTTCCGGCGCGTCAACGTCGGCATCGGTGGCCTGATTCATCGACCACTGGGAATTGAAGCTGGGATCATTGGGAGTGGCGCGCAATTCGAGCAGATGATTGGCCTGCGCCCAGCGCACGTCGGGATCATTCTTGAGATCGAGGAGCGCGGAGGGAACGCCGGAGCCGTCGGTGAGTTTGACCAGATAAATAGGCAGAGAACGGACAAGTTGCCGGGAAACAACATACTTTCCCTGCCCGAGCAGAACCTGCGCTTCGTCAACGGATGCGGCTCCGTGGAGTCGAACGATCACCTCATCAGGCTCGAATTCAATCGGCTTCTGTGCATGCAGCACGGAAGCGAGACCGAGGGCGATCGCAAACAAGTACCGTGAATATCCGGCCATCCACATTTGTCCAAACCTAAGTATCACGAACTCCTCAACATATGTGCTTCGCGGGGAATTTCAAACTACTGAAAAGTAACTATAAAGGGCCTTGGAGTCAAGAGTGCGGCGCGTCGTCTCGAAAATATGAGCCAACATCGGGCCAAGTGAATACAAGAGATTAACACTGCGGACTGGGTCTGCAATATGTGTCTCGAACGGCAGGCTCTTGCTTGGGTCCTACTGCGGGGCTTTTGGAACGGTGACAGGCACGGGGTCGGTGACATAGCGCTTGAACCACTCAATGTCCCATTCCATTTTCGCTCGACGGAGATTCATCTTAGTGATGCCATGACCCTGACCCGGGTAGAGAATCAGCTCCGACGGCACACCGAGATAATGATGCAACGCCCGATGAAGTGCCTTGCTGTGGGATGCGGGGACTCGTTCATCCTGCGCGCCGACGTGAATCAGAGTCGGTGTTTTCACCTTATGAAGCTCATAGAGGGGTGATGCCTTTTGCAGGGCTTCCGGTTTCTCCCAGGGAAGGCCCTGCATGTAGTTGATGACATGGCCGGGAGTGTCTTCGGTTCCCCATTGCGTTGCCATGTCCAGCACGCCGGCGCCGCTGCTGGCGGCCTTGAAGCGATCGGACGTTGTGATCAGGCAATTGGTCAGGTAGCCGCCGTTGCTCCATCCGGAAACGGCAAGTTTTGTGGAGTCGGCAATCCCACGGCGAACCAGCTCATCGACGCCGAGCAGAATGTCCTGGACCTCGACATCATTTTCGCGGCCGATCAAGTCGGTCATGAATTTGTCTCCGTAGCCGGTTGATCCGCGATAGTTGGGTGAAAATACGGCCCATCCTCGAGACGAAAACAGAATCTTGCCGTAGATCCAGTATTCGAATCGCAGAACATCGGCACTGGTCGGTCCGCCGTGGACACAAACCAGAGTCGGCAGCGCAGTCCCGGGCACGTAATCCGGTGGAAGTTCGAGTAGGCCCTCGCAGGAATCGCCGTCCGCGCCGATCCAAGAAATCCGGTGAATATGCGGAAGCTTCCATTCGCTGATTTGCGGGTTGACTTCCGTCAGCTTCTGTCGCTTTCCGGAGGCGAGCGAATAAGCATAGATATCGGCCGGTCTCGTGGTGTCGCTGATGTTTGCCACCAATGTTTGTCCGTTGCTGCTTAGGTCGAACTGCTCGACGACAAGTTCACCTGGGGTGAGCACTTGATGGCCCGCCTCGCCGGGGCGCCCGGCATTTTGGAAGCGCAGTACTCTCTGGCAGGCGCGAAGTTGAACGACGGCATAAAGATCTCTGGAATCGGGCGACCAGCGGAAGGCGGGACTTTCGACAGAGCACTCATCGGGCCGCGACAATTTCTGACTTTGCGGGCCGAGCTGGGACCACGAGGCAACATAGATTTCGGCAGGATAGCCGTCAAATGTGATCGTGAACGCCAGCTTTGTTCCGTCGGGCGACCAGCTTGGATTGGACAGCCAGCCGTAGGGGGAGGGCGCAAGCTCACGCCAGAGAGAATCTTCAAGAGTCTCAATCGCACCGGACCGGAGATTCAAGATGTCCACTTGCGACCAGCCTTCGTTGGAGATGAGCTTTTCGGTGGGTGTGGTGATCAGGGCGATCCGCTGTTCATCGCGTGAGACATCGAAAGACTTGATCGTTCGTTTTTCCGAGAAGACCTTTTCGCTGCGCCAGGTATTAAGATTGAGTTTCCAAAGCACTGTCGCTTCAATGATGCCGTCGCCATACTCCACGTCTTTGTGCTTCTTGCGCAGTTCCAGCCACTCGTCTTCGGTTTCTTCGCTCACGACGGTGTAGAAGAGGGCTTGGCCCGAGTGAGAAAGCTGAAACGACGCGATGCCTTCCGCTATCCGCGTCACCGCTTCTTCCTGACCGCCATCCACAGCGATACGATAGACCTGCGATTTGCCGTTATTGGGCGCGCCTAGTTTGTCGTCGCCACGGCTTGATGCGAAGTAGATCCGGCGGCTGTCGGCACTCCATTGCGGATTGGTGTCGGCGGTCGGATCGAAAGTCAGGCGGCGGGGAGTACCACCGGAAGCCGGCACTACCCACAAGTCGGTATTACGAGTCTCATGGGGGGGCTCCCAACGCATTTCTGTATACGCGACCCATTTCCCATCCGGGGACAATGCGACAGATGTTATGTAGGCTTGTGTGAAGTAGTCATCGAGGGTGATGTCCCGGAGCTCTTTTGCCGTACCTGTACCGGACGAGAGCATCAGAAAGAATATCAGGGCGACGGCGGCGGAATTCTGCATGAAATTAGTGGCTGTGGCTTTGGGTTCGACAATTGCGGGAAAAGGTACACTCAACCTACCGGAAACGCAAGAGATATGTCGCGACGAGTCGACTCGGCTTCCATTTTCAGAAAAAATTGGTATATTCCGGGCCGGGCCGCTCTGGCGCAGCACCACGAAGCAAATCAAGATTAATATAAACAAACACTTGAAATTCAAGTGTGATAACTGAACTGCTGAATTCGAGGCTCAGCGAAGCGACGAGGGCCTCCCAGCAAGATTGAGGTGCAGTACCGGAATCGGTCGG
>CAZGVT010000058.1:0-4615 GCA_964529255.1 uncultured Alphaproteobacteria bacterium
AGCGGGTAGATCGGCG
The DNA here is from genome assembly GCA_964529255.1 of uncultured Alphaproteobacteria bacterium. Classification (GTDB taxonomy): domain Bacteria; phylum Electryoneota; class RPQS01; order RPQS01; family RPQS01; genus CAZVXJ01. The sequence goes on from CAZGVT010000058.1 coordinate 17, forward strand.
AGAATTGCTGCGCCTTGATTCGGACTAAGCTGAGTGAGCACGAAAGCAATGGTCTGCGGATGCTCTTTCTGAATGAAGGCAAGCAGTTGGTTGGGATCGACGTTTTTCAGGACATTGAAGCCACGCACTTTGAGCATGCGCTCGATGCGCCGCAAAATTTCGTGCGCCTTATCGGGTCCCACCGATTTATTCAGAACTTCCTCCGCATAGCCAAGGCCGCCGACCGCAACGAAATCCTGCGCCTTCATCATTTGATAGAACTCTTCGACGACCTCGTGAATGGTCTCGGATTCTATATTTTGCAGTCCGACGACCTCGCGTGTAATCGTCTCTATCTCGTCATCCTGCAGGTTCCGGTAGACCAATGCGGAGACTTCGGCGCCGATTGAAATGAGGAGTACGGCCGCCTTCTGGTATCCTGTGAGTTCTCTATCGGGCATGTTTGTCTGTTGCGTCTTCGAGAATCCAACTGCGCAGAATCTGAGTTGCGTTCTCGGGTTTCTTGATTACGTAGTCTGTGGTACGGCGGAGGAGTTCCTGCTGCCTGAGCGCTTGTACGTTTGGGGTTGTGTCTTCGATTTCGATTTCGGGCATTTGTAACGGCGAGGTAAAAGTGACGCCCCCATGGCCGTCACCGGTCGCGGTTGCTCCGTGGCCGGCAGTATCACCTGCTGCCGGTGATTGCGCACGATGTGCAGCGGCGCCCAAAGCGCCCTGTGCACGGCCACTCCCGGCCAGCATGTATTGTCCGCCTGCAGTACCGAGCGCAAGTTGGTTGCCGGTAACAGCTTCAGGCAAGGCGGGCAAAGAGCGACTAAGTCTTCCGATCAGCGATCGGACGAGCAGGAAGAGCAGCACAAGTGCAACGACGAGCACAAGTTTATCGAGATATTTCAAGTAGCGGGAAAATGGAGTCGCGTCGCCGGCGGGCATTTCGGCCGGCGGGGCATCCGGGCCTAGCGGAAAGGAGACGACGGTAAGTTCGTCTTGCCGATCAAGATCGTATCCGATTGCGGTGGCGACCAGCGTGCGGAGTTTATCGAGTTCTTGCGGAGTGCGGTCCCGATATAGCACCGTATCGTTTCCCTCGGCGTTTTTTTGAGTCGACCGCACTCCATCGACGACTACCGAGGCGGTCAAGCGTTCGACATTTCCGGTCTCAGGAATGTACTTCTCAACCGTTCGCGGAATCTGGAAATTTGTGACGGAACGCTCGCTGGTGCCGCTACCCTGATCGGTCTGATCTCCGGTGGCTTCGTTTCGCTCCTCGCTCAGAGTTGCCGCACGGTCGCCGTCGTAGTTTTCCACGGTTCGCTCGAGTCTGTTCCAATTCAGTTTTGCAGTAACCTTGACCTCAGCTTTGCCCGGCCCAAGCGCGTTTTCGAGCAGCGCAAGCGCCTTCTGTTCCAGATCGCTCTCAACGGACTTTTGTACCTCAAGCTGCGAATTCGACAATCCGGCGAATTCATCCTGAGCAGTTTTTTCACTCAGGAGATTTCCGCGTGTGTCGACGACGGTGATGTGCTCAACCTCGAGGCCTTCCACCGCATAGGCAGTCATGTACGCGATGCTGTGCACCTGTTCGCGTGAAATCACCGCTCCCGGTTTCAATTGCAATATGATTGATGCAGTGGCCGGTTTTTGATCTTCGCGAAACAGGCGAGGGGTTGGAGTGACAAGATGGACGCGAGCCTTATCGACCGCTTCGATTTCTTCGATCGTGCGGGCGATCTCCCCTTCGAGCGCGCGGTGGAGGTTCATGCGCTGCATGAAGTCCGTCATGCCCAGCATGGGCTTGTCGAACAGTTCGTAACCGAGCCCGCCGCTTGAGGGAATCCCCTGCGAAGCAAAGGCGAGTCTCAGTTCGCCGACGCTGGCCTGAGGCACCTTGACGGTGGAGCCGTTGGCAGAGACTTCGACGGGAATCTTCTTCTCGCGCAGCTCTTCAACCACTTTGCCGGCATCCTGAGGATTGAGACCTGAGTAGAGCGTTACCATCACCGGGCGGGTCGCATAGTTGACCGTGCCCAGGACAATGGCCGCGAGAATGCCAACTCCGGCGATCAGCCCGGCGCGCTGGCCAATACTGAGTCGCTTCCAGAGTTCAATGAACGGTTGAAATAGACTTGTCATATCTTAACGGTTTGGGAGAAGTCGAAGTCGATCAGACCGGAGTTCTCATCAACTCCTTGTAGCCGTCCAGCGCCTTGTTTCGGATTTCGAGTAGGAGCATCATGGAGATTCCGGCTTCTTCAGCGGCAGCCATGACTTCGTGAATGTCCTTAAGGTCTCCGGTCATGAACTGTTTTGTTTTGAGCTCGGCGCGAAGTTGCATCTCGTTTACGTCAGCTACGAACTGATCCAGCGTGTCGCCGAACGACTCGCCGTTTCCGACAATTGACTTCACGGGATTGGGCGCCGGCTGTCCGGGAAATGCCGGAAGGGGCGGCAATTTATCGGTAATGTTCATAGGTCAGACTCTTAGATCAAGATTGTTGCCGAGGGTCGGATCGAGCGATGCAAATTGCGGAGCGACGTCTTCAGTCAGGCTGCGCTTTTCAACGAGCAATTGGGCCAGTTTGTCCTGCGCTGAGACTTTTGCAGTTTCTTCAGTGGCAGGCGACGGTTCGACCGCGAGCGGATGTGGCTGCGGAAGTCGCTGCGGAACGTAACCGGGATATGCGGACGCGATTTTCATGGGATCGATTTGATTGTCAATCTTCCGTTACAGTTCGAGCGCCTTTTTCATCATCTGCTTGGAGGCGTTGAAGGCGGTCGCATTTGCCTCAAAGGAGCGCGATGCACTGATGAGTTCGGTCATTTCGCGAATGAGATCGACATTGGGATATCGCACGATGCCATTATCGTCAGCATCCGGATGGCTGGGATCATAGACTTCGCGGAAGGGAGCCTGGTCCGTTGACTCAACCGCTTTGACGCCGGTGAATTCGTAGGAGACCGGATTGCTGACGATACCGCTCGCGTGTCCCGGAACGGAAGTGGATAGATTCTCCGCAGGCGAAAGGAGGCCGTCGAGGTCCTGAGCGAACTTCTTGTCTTCCTTCAGCGTGACTTCCTTTCGGCGATAGGGTTCGCCGTTAGCGGCGCGAGTGGTTTCGGCGTTAGCAAGATTTTCGGCAATCGCGTTCATACGTGTGCGTTGGGCGGCGAGGCCCGAGGCACTCGTGTTCATTGCAGTGAAGAGTCGACTGATTTCCATAAAAAGGCCCTCGATTCGAGAGTTGAACCGAGGGCCATAAGGACAATTATCGTGCCCCTTGAAGGAAAACTTTAGTAGCGCTTATGGATGGTCGCCCACGCTATTGTATTTTATTGGCTTAACGACGAGGCGCGAGCATGCGAATTGCAAGCGGCGGTTAAGATTTTGCCGCGCTTGCGGAAAAGATTTCTTGTGGGAGTGCTGCAAGAGGCGATGCGAAATGTCATGACACAGCAGATACGAAAAGAGCAGCCACGCGGGCTGCTCGGACGATTGACAAACCCCATCGATTTTTGACGGGCCTGTCTTGGGAGCCGCGACGTGACTCTCAATTCGCCACGCGGGCACTCACGAGTTTTCGAACGTGATCGGCCCGGCGGTCGGCTGCAAGCAGCCAACACGGCTCGGGCCTTCTGTCAGCAAACTGAGAGCAGCCACGCGGGCTGCTCCTTGATGTTAGATCAGTACCAGTGCTCACTTCAAGAACACGACTTTGCGCGAGACGACTGTGCTTCGATCCGCTGCGCGCAGGAAGTAGATGCCGCTTGAAAAGCTCGCCGGAGCGGTGAAGCGGAGCACCTGGCCTGACAGCGGTCCGCGATGGATTGTGGCGACCCCTTGACCGAGGAGATTATGCAAGGTCAGCTCGAATTCCCGCCCCGTGAATCCGGCGATGGCAATGTTGATGCTGCTGTTGAATGGGTTGGGATAGACGGCGAGAATTTGCCAAGTGGCGGGAATTGGTTTCGTCCGGGGTCGTGCATCGTTGAACCAACCGGACGTGTCGGGCGGTTCGGCGAGCCAAGGGATGAAGTCGACGTCGTCACCGGCCAATGTGTCACCGTGACCTTGAGGATTCAGTTGAGCATGATAGGGGCCGGAGGCGTGGCCCCACCAGTTGTTGATAGCGAAGGCCGGAGGGCCGGAAGAGCGATTCGTCCCAATGACCGGCCCCGAGTTCATCACGAAAAGATTCGAATCCATGGGCCACGAACTGGCGGTCATGTCCGAGATAATCGTGCCGTAAGTCGCGGGAACAACCGTCGAATTTCGCTCAAACACGTTGTGATGTACCCGATCGTAGCCGACACCCACCACGCGAATCAAGCTGCCGGAGTATGTCACATTGTCGCGGAAGATATTGTAACCGATTCCCACCCCGCCCGTCGAGACGATCATGAGGGTTGAATGATCCGCGTCGTTGTTCTGCTCGACAACGTTGTTAACGAAAAACGTGTCATCCTGAATTTGGAAGAAGAAGAAGGAGCATTCGGCACGGCCCGACCGCTTGAACGTGCACCCTGAGATCAGGCCGCGCGTCTGACTTAGGCTCAGCTGAGAGGCGAGCCCGTCCCCAATTGCGTTACTGTCGAACATGC
>CAZGVT010000058.1:4625-13116 GCA_964529255.1 uncultured Alphaproteobacteria bacterium
TTCAGTCCAGTAGCCTCCCGCACCGACTGCGGAGTTGAAGTTAGCAAAGTTTCCATATACAACACACTCGCTCATGCGCAGGTGAGATCCAATGTAGCACACTGCCGAGCTGTAGACTGATGTGTTGTAGGCAACGTAGCACTGCTTGTACTCCACGTCGCCGTAATACGAGTAGGCGCCTCCGCCAAAGAACGCATCGCGGTTAGCAGTGATCTTGCACTTTTCAACCTCTGCCGCGTGATCTGTTGTCCATCGCGAGTCTACAAAACCGATCCCACTGCCGTAGTATGCATAGCCGCCTATGGCCAAGCAATGCAACATACGGATGTTCGAGTAGAACACAGCGATGTTTCCTCCGATCTGATTATCACCGTCATCAGTTTCCCAGAGAGTTCCATGCCCGGATGACAGTGTCAGTCCAAGGAGAGAAACCGATCCGCTGTCGCAGTTGACAATGACAAAACAACTGGCCGTATCGGGATCGGTGACATCTGCCTCAATTATCGTGTTTTCGGCATGCGCCGTGTCTCCGTCAATCATGTACATACTGCCGATGGTGATCGTCTTGCCGTAGAGCACGACGGACTCTGTATAGACTCCTTCAAGAACGAGCACCGTGTCGCCGTCCACACTGGAGTCTACGGCGCACTGAATTGAGAGCCCCGGCCAGACGTTGTAGATCGTGCCTCGAGCGCAGCCGACACAGCACAACGTGAGTATTAGAATCTTACGCAAGTTGTTCCCCCGAATGAATAGATGTTGCCGGAGGCTGGCCGCTGCCTCCGGCTCGATGAGTTACTCTATTCCCAACCCGGACCGTTCGGAGTGCCTGTGCAGTTTACTGGGGGCTGCGAGAATTGCCAGCCATAGGCATCAGCCTCTCCCGATGTGATCACTGACACAGACTTGAAGTAGTACGTTATCTGGCCGACTCCATTGTACGGAAGAGCTGACGTACTGTATGAATCCCCATCCCAGACCTGGACCATAGCATAAGAGTGGGAAGCCTGCCCTTCCTGCGCCCGTCCATAGGCTGTTATCGTTCCCGCTGTGGGGGCTGCCGCGCAAGTCCACTGCTTTTCGCCGATTGTCGGGTAGGTCTGCGTTTCCTGCGTTCCCGATTGCGTGTGATGATGGTGTACAACCCAACCATACGAAACGCCGGCAAACACCACCAAACCACCCGCGAGGAGAGCTAAGTACCGCCCCCCCCTGAACTTACGAACTTTCGTGTCCATCTTATCCTCCTGTTGACTCAGTTTAGAATGTGATTACGTCTAGTTGCTTCGAGCGTGGCGGCCATCCGCTCGCACGAGTTTTCACAGACTATATTACAATCGACACGGCTACCTGTCAAGAGTATGAATACAAGTTTCTGAATCTGACAACTTGAGTCTGAAATGCGACAAAGCCCCCACTTAAGGAGGCTCTGCCGGAAAATTGCGGTGTTTTGCTCAGTTCAGGATGACGTGTTCCTCTCGATACTCGCGGAGCTTATTGCGGAGCGTGCGGATCGAGATCCCGAGCGACTCGGCGGTTTTTGTGCGGTTGTTATCGTAGGCATGGAGCGCGCGAAAGATCGCGGCCTTCTCGATATCACGGAGCGTTGCGGTGGCGGATTGCTCCATGACAATCGCGGGTCTTTCCATCGAATCCATTTCATCGAGGAACAGGTGCTTGACCGTGACCAGCGGTTCATTGCAGAGAATGACGGCGCGCTCCATTTTGTGCTGCAGCTCTCGCACGTTGCCGGGCCAGGAGTAGGCCATCATCTGCTCGATCGCCTGCTCGTGAATTCCCTTGATGTCCTTGCTATATTCGCCGGAATAGCGGTTCACAAAGTGGTTGGCGAGGAGCGGGATGTCGTCGACGCGCTCTTCCAGCGAAGGCAGGTGAATCGGGCAGACATTCAGGCGGTGGAACAAGTCTTCGCGGAAGTTCTTTTCCTTGATCTCCTTTTTCAGATCACGGTTGGTCGTCGCGATAATGCGCACGTCTATCTTAATCGTTTCGCGTCCACCGAGTTTTTCGAATTCCTTCTCCTGCAGCACACGCAACAGCTTTGCCTGCATAGAGGTACTCATTTCGCTGATCTCGTCGAGTAGCAGAGTTCCTCCGTTGGCTAAGGCGAAGCGGCCCTCAACGGTTTTGATCGCTCCGGTGAACGCTCCCTTCTCGTGGCCGAATAGCTCGGACTCCATGAGCGTCTCGGGCAGTGCGGCGCAATTGACCTTGATAAACGGACCGTTGCGACGCGAGCTGTTGATGTGGATTTCGCGGGCGGCCAGTTCCTTGCCCGTACCGCTTTCCCCGGTAATCAGCACGGTCGCCTTGGACGGAGCAATCATCTGCAGTTGCTCGAAGACCTGCAACATGGAAGTTGCCTGGCCAACGATGTGATCGAACTGCTGTTTGGAACTTAATTCCCGCCGCAGGGTAAAATTCTCTTGCCGCAGTTTGCGGTTTTCGAAGATCTTCTGCAGGCGGAGGACGAGAGTCTCCTGCGGAAATGGTTTTTCGAGAAAATCCTGTGCTCCGTCCTTGACGGCTGCGACAGCATCGGCAATTGTGCCGTAGGCCGTCATCATGAGCACATCAATACTTGGATATCGTTCACGAACCGTTTTGAGCAGGGTCAGACCGGACATCTTCGGCATGCGAAGGTCACTGATGACGACGTCAAAGGGCTCATTACCGGCTAATTTTTCGAGTGCGGACTGACCGTCTTCGCAAACCTCCACAGAGTAATTCCGTCGTTTCAGCGTTTCTGCCACCCAGTCTCGAATGTGGAATTCATCATCGACGACGAGAATTCTGCCTTTGGCCATAAGTTTCTCACTCCTTCATGTTGCGTGATGAAAAGAACGGTGTTTGCCGGAGGCAATTTCGTGTGAAAGGTAATCCAAAGTTGTATCGGCAGCGAACCGGGCAGACTTTACCAAGCAGGAATGACCTACAGAGCGAATATCGTGCCTGAGCGTGTCAATTCCACCAGCATAGTCGGTAGCCTAAGCCATAGCAGTAGATTGGATAAGCTTTTGTATTAACAACCTTTAGGATACACAACAGGGAATATGGTCGCCGTCAATATACCGATCTCCCGGAGCAAAGTCAAGCATTTATTTCCCTCGGCAAGTGTTGCCGATAAGGAACATCTCTGCCGAGCAGTGCTTGCGAATCTGGTCGACAGTCGGTAAATTGGTTCGGTTAGGGATGATTACAAACTAATGGAACTACCGCACATAAAAATCACCGGCGCGCGCGAGCATAACCTGAAGAACATCAGTGTAGTGCTTCCGCGGAACCAGTTGGTGGTCATCACCGGCCTCTCAGGTTCGGGGAAGTCCTCTCTTGCCTTCGATACCTTGTATGCCGAAGGTCAGAGACGCTACGTGGAGTCGCTCTCCGCCTACGCCCGGCAATTCCTCGGGTTGATGGAAAAACCTGACGTCGACTCGATTGAGGGACTCTCACCGGCGATCTCTATTCAGCAGAAGTCGGGAGTCCGCAACCCGCGATCGACGGTTGCAACGGTGACCGAAGTCTACGATTACCTGCGGCTCCTCTATGCGCGGATCGGCAAGCCTCATTGTCCGAGTTGTGGTCGACCGATTGAGCGGCAGTCGGCGGAGGAAATGGTCGACTCGCTACTCTCGCTCCCCGTAGGAACCAGGATGGAGTTGCTGGCGCCGGTCGTTGTCGGTCGCAAAGGTGAGTATCGGGAGCTGCTGGAGTCCGTGCGCAAGGACGGTTATGTACGGGTGCGCGTCGACGGGAAGATCTACTCGCTCGATGAAAATATTCCGTTGGACAAGAAGAAACGGCATTCCATCGAAGTGGTCGTGGACCGGCTCGTGGTGAAGGAGGGGCTGCGCTCGCGCCTGACGGACTCCGTTGAGACGGCGCTGCGCCTCTCGAGCGGCACGCTGCAAGTCGTCATCGACGGTCAGAAAGAACGCGTTTTCAGCGAACAGTTTTCCTGCTCCCATTGCGGAACTTCAATTGCGGAGATCGAGCCGCGACTTTTTTCATTCAACAGTCCGTTCGGCGCGTGCGAGGCATGCAGCGGGCTTGGATTCAAACTTGAAATCGATCCGGAACGGATCATACCGAATCCAGAATTGACAATCAACGATGGAGCGCTCGCGGGATTCAATTCGAACGGCATGGAAGGCTGGAATGCGACATTGATCACGGCTGTCGCGCGGACGTTTCGCTTCAGTCTTGACGTGCCCTGGAAGAAGATGAAGTCTGAGCATCGCAAGATCATCCTGTATGGCAGCGGCGCGAAGAAGGTTAATGTGGTCTACTCTTCGGAGAAGATGCACTTCGAGCACATGTCGCGCTGGGAAGGTGTGATTCCGAATTTGATGCGGCGTTACCGCCAGACGACTTCAGCGGCGATTCGCGAATGGATTGAAGGATTCATGGGGAATGTCGCCTGTCCGCAATGCCGGGGGACGCGGCTGAAGGCTGAAGCGCGCGGAGTGCTTATACAGGGCAGGCATATTGCGGAATCATGCGATCTGGCAATTCGGGATGCACTTGACTTCTTCAACGGCCTGCAGCTCTCTCAGCGGGAATCGATCATCGCAAAGCAGATATTGAAAGAAGTTCGAGAGCGGCTGACGTTTCTGCTCAACGTGGGCCTGGATTATCTGACTCTGAACCGCGCCGCCGGGACTCTCTCGGGAGGAGAAGCCCAAAGGATTCGGCTGGCGACGCAGATTGGCTCGCAGCTCACGGGAGTGCTGTACATTCTTGACGAGCCCTCGATCGGACTTCATCAGAGAGATAATGACCGGCTGATCTCGACTCTGACAAAGCTGCGAGATCTGGGGAACACCGTAGTGGTGGTAGAACATGATCGAGACACGATCGAATCGGCGGACTATGTCGTTGATCTGGGTCCGGGAGCCGGCCGTCTCGGTGGGGAAGTTGTGGCGACCGGCGCTCCCGAACAAATAGCGCGCAACGGAAGGAGCATGACGGGGCTGTATCTTTCCGGCCAGGAATCGATTCCAGTTCCGTCGGGAAGGCGCGCGGGAAGCGGCAAGGCGCTGGGAGTCAGGAGCGCTCGCGGCAACAATTTGCAGCGCGTGAGCGTCGACTTTCCGTTGGGTACATTCACGGTCGTGACGGGAGTCTCGGGTTCGGGAAAATCAACCCTTGTAAACGAGACATTGTACCGTGCGCTCGCGCAGAAATTCTATGGCGCGGGTGAACCCGCGCTGGCCCACGATTCGATCGCCGGCACACAGCACGTCGACAAGGTCATCGATATCGACCAATCGCCGATCGGCCGGACGCCGCGCTCTAATCCCGCCACATACACCGGGCTTTTCGCCGGCATTCGGGACATTTTTGCACAACTTCCCGAGGCCAAGATGCGTGGATACAAGCCGGGGAGGTTCTCATTTAATGTAAAGGGTGGCCGCTGCGAGAATTGCGAAGGCGACGGAATCATTCGCATCGAAATGCACTTCCTTCCCGATGTGTATGTGCCTTGCGAAGTTTGTCACGGTAAGAGATACAACCGGGAGACACTTGAAGTGCGGTTCAAAGGGCGGTCTATCGCGGAAGTGCTGGACATGACCGTCAGCGAGGCGTGCGAGTTCTTTGCGGCGATTCCCACCGTGAACCGCAAGCTGGAGACGCTTGAGCAGGTTGGGCTGGGCTATATTCACCTGGGCCAGCAGGCAACGACCCTCTCGGGCGGCGAAGCGCAGCGCGTTAAACTTGCCACGGAGCTTTCTCGCGTATCGACGGGACAGACGCTGTACATTCTCGACGAACCGACAACGGGATTACACTTCCACGACATCAAACTGCTGTTAAGCGTGCTGCATGCGCTGGTGGATCGCGGCAACACCGTGGTTGTGATCGAGCACAATCTGGATGTAATCAAGACGGCGGATCATGTCATCGACCTCGGGCCGGAAGGCGGCAACAATGGGGGTAAAGTCATCGCGACCGGGACGCCGGAGCAAGTTGCCATGAACAGAGAGAGCCATACGGGCCGCTATCTGAAAAAGCTCCTGAGCGACGACCGCGGTCTGGCTTCGAACAATGGCGCGACGAAACGTGCCGCCACGGTCACTCAGGCGAATGGCGCAAGAACTCCCCGCAAAACAAAGGTACCGTCTTGATCGCAAATCGACTGCTGCTCGTTCTATTGTCACTTTGTTGTATTGGCAGCAACACGCTCGCGTTTGACGGCGAGCAAGCTCGTCACATTGTGAGTTCACTTTCCGGTGACGACTTCGAAGGACGCCGCTCGGGTCATCGTGGGGGTACAAAGGCGGAGGAGTACGTTGCCCAGCTCTTTCGCGATTGGGGAGTCCGGACCGGGGGGAGCGACGGATATTTCCAGACCGTGCCGATGCTGGTCACCGACCAGATCGAAGCAGACTTGACTTTGATGAACCACGAACTCGGCAGGATTCCGTTCCTGCTCGGATCGGATTTTCAGCTTGTGACGCACAGCGGATCGGGAACGATTATCGCTCCGGTCGTGGTTGCGGGTTATGGCTACGTGCGGCCGGATAAGGGCAGAAACGATTACGAGACACTTAATGTGTCCGGCAAGATAGTCTTGCTGTTTCGAGGTGACGTTGAGTCCCCGTGGGACTTCGGTGAGGATTTTCCGCGAAAGCACTCGCTGAATTGGGCGAAGGAGCGAGGCGCGCGAGCGATTCTTTGGTACCCCGGCGAAGGGCTGCCGGCGGGCGCAGCCATTCCCGAAGAAGTTTACGACCCTGACTTGCCGCTCTTGTATGTCGGACAGAGGGTTGCGTCGCTGCTGCTTGACGGAACGGGATACTCCCTGAAAACGTACACGGAAAAGATCAAGACCGCAACACTTCCGCTTGAGACCGGCAAGGAGATGTACGTAAATACGCGTGTGCAGCGCAGGAGCAAGGCAATCGCGCGAAATGTGCTGGGCATGGTCTATGGAACCGATCCGGTACTGAAGAACGAAGTCGTCGTTGTGGGCGGCCATCTCGATCACATCGGCATGAACGCGAATGACATTATCTACAACGGCGCCGATGACAATGCTTCGGGTTCGGGGGTCGTTTGCGAGCTTGCCCGCACGATCGCCGCATCGCCATTGAAGCGAAGCGTCATGTTCATGCTGTTCATGGGTGAGGAAGACGGCCTGCTTGGATCCGATTACTTCGTCAAAAATCCGACGATTCCGCTCGGCAATATTGCCTGCATGCTGAACTTCGATATGGAAGGCCAGGGAGACGGAAGAGTTCACGCGAGCGGCGGTGAGTTGATTGGAAGCCGCTGGAAAGAGTTTCGGCCCACTCCGGACTCCACAGCCGAGGAGTCATTGTCATTTTCACGCTCCTACGGCGGTGGGTCCAGCGATCATGCCAGCTTCATTCATGGCGGCGTTCCGGCGATCGCATTCTGGAGCCGGGGTGATCACCCCTTCTATCATCAGTACACGGACGATTCGAACTGGATCAAGACGGATGTATTGCAATCCGTTGGGGATCGAGCTGAGCAGATCCTGCGTCACATTGGGAATGCGCAGGGGGTACTGGCCGCCGGAGCAGATTCATTGACGCTGATGGCGCGAATGTCCACGACCATGGACTTGCGCGGATTCAGTGTTGGAAAGGATGCATTGTTGCCGGCTGTGAACGGCATTCAGATGGCGTGGCTGCCGGATGATGCCTCGACTCCGTCAACCGAACTCGTTCGCCGAATTTCCGAACTTCGCTGGAAAGGCGAGACGCAACAGCTAGTAGTGGACGGACTGAAACAGGCGCAGTCGGCGATAAACGAACAGAGCAATGCTGTTGTAATCGGAGTAAGCGAGGCGGCGATTTCAAAGCGCACACCACAGGATGTTGCAATGCTCGTTTGTCAGGGACTCGACGTGGTCAAACTCTCCCCCACTCCGAAATCGGCCGCTGCAGGCGCCAGCGACGGACCGGAGAAAGCTCGCGAGCTTGGAGTTGTGGCTGTAATGCCGCTTGATTTTGGGACACCCGGGCGCGTCGAAGAATGGAAGCGGAACTCCATTGTCACTGCCACTCCCGCCGAGATTCTTGCACTTCCGGACGATGCCCGAAACGGACTGTTGAACAGCGACGCCTTCTTGTTTCTCGATGCGACCTCAGAGCCGAGCATGGCGGAATTGGATGCCATCCGCCCCTACGCAGCGCGCTGGGTCCATCTTCATCGCTCACATACGGCGCGAGCGCATATTGAATCGCTTTTTTCTGCGGGCTTTGATCGCCGGGACATTTTGCGGCTGACCGGCGGCAATCTTCGACGATACTTGAACAGCAGAAGCGGCGGAAGCGGGCACGCGGATGACTGAAACGCTGCTTGAAAAACTTCGTCGAGTCGACGAGGATTTCTACACGCGCGATTGTGTGGCGGAGATTGAGTCGACATTAGACCGCATTCGACTCTTGAAGCGCGATCGAAATGCGGTCATTCTCGCGCATAACTATCAGCGCCCGGA
>CAZGVT010000059.1:0-13102 GCA_964529255.1 uncultured Alphaproteobacteria bacterium
CCGTCGGTTCGAGCCCGTTCGATCCGTAACTTCCCCCGCGCGGTGTCCACGCTCCGGCGGGATTTTCGTCTGCGGGATCGAGATAGACCTGTCTCCAGTTCGTGCCTCCGTCGGTGGTTAAATGCGCGAATCCCCAGTCGGTGATCAACGCGCGCAGCGGATCATTGGAGCATACGGTGAAACCCATCGCACTCTCCGCCCATCCCCAGTTCAGATCGCCGTGATCGCCGCACCAGCCCGTCGTCACATTCTGATTGTTGATCGCAAGAAATACACTCGACCACGAAGCTCCGCCGTTTGTCGTTTTGATCACGCTCGGATAGTAGCTCGAAACATTCGCACCGGACGCATACGCGATGGAGATGTTATCCCGCGCGCACGAAATGAAAAATGGCTGATGCCCGGCGGGAACTTGCGCCGTGCGATTGGTCCACGACGCAGCGCCGACCTCCCAAGTGTACAGTCCCTGGAAAATTGAGTAGTCCGCGCCGCCGATTCCGGGATAGACATCCGCCGCATCGGCCGTAATCGCGAACAGCCGCACCGTTGCACCTTGCACCGCACCGCAGAAACTCAAGAATGTCTGACCTGCAATAATTCCGGGGACGTTTGTCAAAACGAACGAACTGCCGTCGTTTGTCGAAATCAGCAATCCCGCACTCGTGCCGACATAGATCGAATCGCCTTTGAAGAATGCGCCGGCGATGTGCAAGTCCGATGCGGAATACTTCAGCGAAAAACTGGTCCCACCGTTGGTTGAGAGATAGAGTTCCGAGTAGTTCGAAGCAAGCAGCCGTGCAGACGACGTCGGGTCCACAAACAGCGAATAGGTCTCTCCGGCGGTCGGATCATTCGGAAGCGGAGCAAACGTCTGCCCGCCGTCAGTGCTTTTGGCGACACCGGGAATATCGCCGCCCTCCAGTGCATACAGGATATTTTGATCAATCGAGAACTGCACGCGGGCGATATTCGAAGACTGGAGCTGCGAAAAGTGCGGCACACTCCAGTTCACGCCGCCGTCGGTGGAGTAAAAAAATTCCCCCATGTCGCAGGCGATGTACATGCTGCCTGCGTCATGGGGGCTGAGTGAAGGGAAGAACAGTGCGCCGCCGCCGCCCATCCCGGCAGGTGTGAAGGACGAAATCTGCGCCGCCGCACTGCCAAAGAGAAAACACAGGAAAACGAAAATCGCCGCCATACCACACCTCCTGAGCTAAGTCATGCGTGTCAAGGGTATGATACGAAAACTCTATAGGATTGTCAAGCGCGAAAGACACTTCAACGCCACGGGCAGGTACACAGTCCCGCCCCCACCCAACCCTGTCTATTATAGTATAGTGATTCCCGAAAGTAAGTGTCATGTTTCGCCGAGCCGGGTTAGCGCGGCCTTTAAGAAGTTGCTGTTATCACTGCCCGCGCATTAACCGGCCGGAATCTGGATGAAACCATATTCTTGAGAATGACTACAGAAGACTTCCCAAAAACACCAGAGTGAATCTTGTTCGCCGAGCGGGGTGCCCACACCCCGCCGGAACCTCAAGCACTCCGGTATTCACCTTCCGGGCACCGGGGGACGGGCGCCTCGGCCAGTTCTGGAACACAATTCCCTCTGATAAGTTTGAGATACGCCGCAGGGATATACACCAACGACGGGCTCCGCCCGTTGCCGCGCTCGCATTGGACAGGTGGAGCAAAAGGGGTTAGAAACAATCGGGCGACCCTCGCGGGTCGCCCAAAATCCTCCGGCCAATTTGAGATGAGGAGATCAGTTCGTCTCGCTGGCGAGATAATCAATCAGATCGATCTTGGTGATGATGTCCTGCGGGACGTCGTCAAGCGTCACCAATACGGCATCATGGTGCGAATGGGTGAAGATAAAAGAGACGTCGTCCAGCGATGACTCGATGGTTACGGTGGGAATCTCGTTCTGCACGATGGGCTCAATCTCCGAATTTGGGAAAACCGTTCCGGTGAGCATGGAACTCAGCAGATCCGCCTCTTCGATCACGCCGAGCATACGCTCGCCGTCCACAACGGGCATCTGCGAGATGCCGTGCTGCTTCAGGCGATGGATCACATCCATCACGCGATCTTCCTTCCGCGCGGCGATGAGTTCATGCTTCGGGCGATGCAGCAGCAAATCGCGCACATAGCCCAGTCGCGGCTTCTCTTCGAGAAATTGGTTGTCGCGCATCCACTCGTCGTTGTACATCTTTGAGAGGTAGCGGCCGCCCGCATCCGGTAGCACAACAACGATGACCGATCCCGCCGGAGCTTTCTTCGCGATCTCAATGGCGCCGAGCACCGCCGAACCGGAGGAGCCACCCGCGAATATGCCTTCTTCACGAGCCAGGCGGCGACCGATCTCGAAAGATTCCTTATCACCGACCTGCACCATGTCATCCACGAGCTTGAAGTCGATATTGCCGACGAGCTGATCCTGTCCGATGCCTTCGACTTTGTAGGTGAACATTTCGCCGAACTCACCCGTCTTCCAGTATTGCGTGAGCATCGAACCCTGCGTGTCCACGCCGACGCAGGTCACGCCGGACTTTCTTTCCCGCAGATAACGCGCAATGCCGGTGAACGTTCCGCCCGTGCCGAGTCCGGCGACAAAGTGAGTCATCTTGCCTTCAGTCTGCTCCCAGATTTCCGGCGCGGTCACGTCGTGATGAGCATCGGCATTAATCGGATTGTGATACTGGTTCACATAGTAGCTGCCAGGGGACTCGCGGTGAATGCGCTTGGCGACTTCGTAGTATGAACGGGGTGAGTCGGCGGGGACATTGGCGGGAGTGATCAGAACTTTTGCACCGTAAGCTTTGAGCGCATTCACTTTTTCCTGACTCATCTTGTCGGACATCGTGAAGATGCAGCGATAGCCCTTGATCGCTGCCACCAACGCAATCGCCGCACCGGTATTGCCGGAAGTATTTTCAACGATCAGACCGCCCGGCTCCAGCAGACCCTCGCGCGCGGCCTTTTCGAGCATGTAGCGCGCCATTCGGTCTTTTACCGATCCGGAGGGATTCATGTATTCGCACTTTACCCAAACTTCCGACCGCAGTCCGGCGGTTACCTTGTTTAGCCGCACAAGGGGCGTCTGGCCAATCGCATCGAGAATACTGTCGTATCTACGGTGTTTGTCTGAGGCCTGCATGCTCACTCCTCTAGAGTCATCTAAGCTAATAAAAACAGTTGGTTATCTTGGCGCAGGCGGATTGCTTGAGCGAATGGCGTTGAATCAGCCTGAATAGGTAATATACGCTCGCCGTTCTACGCAAGTCAACTCCACGGCGGTGAATATCCAATACGACTGCCGGTTGAGAGCCCTCGCAGAGATTGCGAGCGTTTTCCTTGTCCCGTCAATCTGTCAACTCCGGGTTTTGACAAGGTTTAGCAGAGTACACAGGTTGCGTTTCGCCATAGTTTTCCTTATCTTCATTGATGTAGCCGTCGCAGACTAATTTCTGAAAACGGGTGAAGATGGCGGCTTTGGACCAATCACCAGAGGAGAGCAGGATGTTCAAGGAATTCAAGGAATTTGCAATGCGGGGTAATGTGATGGACCTCGCGATTGGTATCATTATTGGTGGTGCCTTTGGAACCATCGTCTCATCACTTGTGAATGATATACTCATGCCGCCGATTGGCTTGCTGCTTGGCAATGTAGACTTCTCCAATATCTTCTTTGTATTGAAGGATGGGGCGACACCGGGACCGTACGCGTCATTGGCGGCAGCGAAATCGGCCGGCGCGGTTGCGATGGGCTGGGGAATTTTTATCAACTCAATCATCAATTTTCTGATCGTTGCGTTTGCAATCTTCATGGTCGTGAAAGCGATGAACAAGATGAAGCGACAGCAGGAGGCGGCACCCGCCGCGCCACCACCGCCGCCGCGCTCGGAAGTGCTGCTTGAGGAGATCAGGAATTTGTTGGCGAAGAAGTAGAGAGACAAAATGAAAACACCCCTTTCGCTTATTTTATTCGCGATGCTGATCGCCCCGGCGTTCGCGCAAGACACCGTCAAAGTCCAACCGAAATGGAAATTGACGATGGAGAATGCGCTGGGACTTGCCCAAGCGTCGTACTCCGACAACTGGAGCGGCGGCGAAGCCGGCTCGATTATCTGGGTCTCTTCACACCGCTCGACCGCCGAGTCGTGGCTTTCCAAGTCGTGGCTTTGGAACAACGAACTGCGCATGGAGTTTGGCCAGACGCACAGTCAGACGAAGGAGAAGCTCTGGCAGAAACCGGTGAAGTCCGCCGACAAGCTGCGATTTGATTCGATCTTGAAACTCAAGCGAGGCTGGGCCGTCGATCCGTATCTCGCGTTCACGTTCGAGTCGCAGTTTCTCGATGCTTCCGGAGTTGAAAAGCGCTATATCAATCCGATCGACATGACCGAAACGATCGGTTTGGCACGCGACATCTTCAACGTCCCCGACGTGCGCGTGCTCACAACGCGCGTTGGCTTTGGTATCCGGCAGCGCATCTGGGAATTCGACATCCTGAATCCGGACAGCTCCATCGGCACAAAAAGCGAAACCACCAATGATGGTGGCTTTGAATGGGTGACGGACTTCACACTTGGCTCGGCGAAGTCAAAGTATGCCTTCGTTTCCAAGCTGACGCTGTTCGAAGCGATCTTCAACTCCAAGAAGGACGAACTGGTGGATGATCCGGCTACCGACGACGACGAGCGCGACTACTGGAAATCGCCCGACCTGAATTGGGACAACAGCTTTCGCGCGAATATTTCGTCCATTCTGCAAACTTCTCTCGGCTGGCAACTGCTCTACGACAAGGAGATCGCCCTCGGTGGCCGGTTGAAGCAAACGCTCACGCTCGGGCTGACATACAAGTGGGCGAATTTTGTGGAGGAGAAGAAATAAGCGGCCCATTTCGCCGCCTGTCTCTTCGGACCTCGCGTCAGCGCCAACCTTACGGGCCGTGTCGGCTGCTTGCAGCCGGCCGGTATTGACCGTTCCAACTGTCGTTCTGGACCTCGCGTCAGCGAGTGTCCAGAACCTCTCAGGTCTTCGTAGTCAGGCCGAGAGATCCCGGACATTCGCCCTGCGAAGACTTGCGCGAAGTCCGGGACGACACAAAGTGCTAGCGCTCTGGACCTCACGTCAGCGAGTATCCAGAACCTCTCTATGTCCACGGCTTATCCCAAAAACCTATTGGGGCGGGCGATGCGGCCCACCTCTATTTGAGCAGGATCACTTTCGCCGTTTGCACATGCGAGTCGTCAGCGGCGCGCAACAGATATACTCCAGTCGACAGTTCCGTCGGCGCTTGATACGAGAAATTCCCGCCGGTCAGCGGCCCGCGATGCAGCGTTGCGACTTCTTGGCCGAGCAGATTGTACAGGCTCACGACAAAGTCCGCATGGGTAAACCCGGCAATCACGACAGTCATCATCGAGTTGAACGGATTCGGATAGACCGCGGCGAGTTCCCAAGTGGACGGAATTCCGCTGCGATCCCGCCCAACGGCATTGGGAATCGTCGTGTCGGGCGGCTCGGTCAGCCACGGAATGAATAGCACGCTGTCGTTGGTGATCGTGTCTCCCAATCCGCCCGGGTTTTGCGTCGGATGATACGGCCCTGTGGAATCGCCCCACCAGTTGTTACGCACGTCAAGCGTGACGTAGTAGGGTGGCAAGAACGCGATGGTATTCCCTTCGTTCCCGAATACCCAGTTGGAATCGAATTGCGGGCGCGCAAACGTGGCCGACTTCAGCACCGATGCATCATGAGCCCAAGAGCGGTTTCCGGTGATGACATTATGATGGATCCGGCAGTTGGCATTGTCAAAAGCATAGATGGCACCGCCGACCACGAATTCGTTGTTGCGAATGATATTGTAGGCGATCGTGCCGTAAGTCCGGTGAGCAGTGAGTATGGCCCCGGCGACCTCGCTGGAGATGTTGTCCTCGATCACATTGCCGACAAACTGAAAGTTGGAATTGTTGCCGGCCAGGTCGATCGGTGTGCGCAACTCGCCGTTGCGGAAAATGTTCCGTGTGATCAGTGTCGGGCCGTTCGCAAACAAATGCGAGCTGCCGACGGGAGAATAACTGCGATTAGCTATGAACTCACAGTCGGTGACGATGCCGGGGCTACTCCAGCAACCGACTGCAGATTCGCCGGAACAATCTGCGAATCGGGAGCTTTCCATGTGGATCGTGCAACTATAAGCTACCAGCCCGGCACCTTGCGACGCTGCCGAGTCAGATGTCAAGTCACAGTGTTGGACAGACAACGTGCACTGTCGTGCATAAACTCCGCCGCCGTAGAATCCTGTGCAGTACTCGATTGTGCAATGACTGAGCGAAACCGTTGGAAAGAAGAGATAAGGTACTCCACCGATCCCGATTCCACCACCGTAGTCGGCTTGGCTATTCTCCACTCGACAATGATCGACAGAGGCGCTGCTTGGATACCACACAGTCGCAGCGATATGGATGCCACCACCCATGGGCAGGCGATGAGTACCCCAAGCCGTTCCCCGGCCATTTCGGATAGTCAATCCGCTCAATCTGCTGGCCGGAGTTTCGTTGTAGGCGTACACGAAACAACTGGCTGTGTCGGGTCGCAAGTCGTCAGGTTCCACGATAGTAGCCGACACATGTGCGGTGTCGCCATCCAGCAAAAAACGGCTTCCGATTGTCAGGTCTTTGCCATATGGTATGACAGTCTCGAAGAAGTGGCCTGTCTCCAAGACAAGTGTATCGCCGACAGTCGCCAAGTCGACGTGCTGCTGAATCGAGTTGCCGGGGGCAACATAATAGACAGCGGTGAGAGCACAGGTAGGAAACGTGCACGCTAGAACCACGTGCAATACTCTCGCGGAACTGCCAATTGCGGTCATGATCGGTGATACGGCTGTTGTTCAGATCAACTCAGTTGCCCGTGCAGTTCGGCAGGGTCCCGTAGTAGTCCTCGCTGGCAAGATGTGAATAAGCATTGCCATCAAAATTGTGCGCAGCTCCGGACCAGTGGTGACAGGGATCCTCGGTCAAGGGGGTCGGGATTACAAACGCGTCGCTGCGAACGCACTCTCCTTCATCTGCCTGGACCTCTTTCAACGGTGAAGTTGAGAAGTAGTACACCCGACCAAAAACGCTCCCTTCGGACGTGGCTGTAACTTGGAGCTTATGGTACTCACCGTAGTCTATGGTCGGAGTCGTGTCAATTGCTCCCGGCCCAGTGTGCGTGTGCACATCCCAAGTCGCAAGCGAACCGCTAACCAAGAGTAATACTCCAGCGAGTGCGGTGGCTAAGCTCCGCCCCCCCCGTACTTACGTGAAAGTCTGAGCATGATTGGCTCCTTTCCTCGATGAAAATGCAAGTTCCCTGCCGTCTGTCGGACTCGGCCGATTGCCGGGTCTGTAATAAGATAGTGTAGGAAATCCGCGATTGCAATAGCCCGCGATGACAAATAGAAATATCCAACTTGTGATTATCCTGCTTGTTGCAGCAATCTTGCGGATTGCGGCGATTTCGCTGCGTCCGCCGGAGGCGATGCTGCAAGCACCTGATGAGCCGGATTTCTATAACCTGGCCCTCTCTGTTGCTCACGGAGAGGGTTTTGCCATGGACGGGCAACCCACGGCCTACCGCGACATGCTATTTCCGTCGCTGGTGGGCGTTGCCTTTCGCCTGACCGGTGGCTGGCTGCCGATCTTTATCCTGCTGCAGATTGCGGCGGATCTGCTGACTATATTTCTGCTCTACCGCATCGGCGCAGGGCGATTCGGCGAGCGAATCGGAATATTCATGGCCGCAGCTTGGGCGATCTACCCAGCGGCGATTTTCTACTGCTCGCTGTTCCTGACTGAAACGCTGTTTGTCTTTCTGGTGACGCTGGCGCTGTACTTGTATGACAAAGTGGAAGCGTCTTGGAACAAACAGACGGTCTCCCCCCTTGGTCCCCCCGCAAAGTGGGGGGGGGGTCCGTCCGCGCACATCCCTGCGGCGCTGCTTGGTTTGACGCTCGGACTCGCCACGCTGACGCGCTCGGCCGGTTTGGTGTTTCTGGCGACGTTTCTGATCTACATCGTGCTTTTTCGCTTCGAGACGCCGCGGGGAATCCGCTTTCGCACGGCGGGTTTTGTAGTGCTCGGAGCGGCAATCGTCTGCCTGCCGTGGATGCTGCGCAACCATCGCGTGCTCGGCTCATTCTCACTGAACACGAACACGGGAGTCAATCTTTATATCGGGAATAATCCGTACGCCACAGGGGCCTATCGATTTGACGATCCGGTTGAAGCGCCGCTGCTCGCCGCTGATCCGCAACAGCCCGGAGGTGAAGTTGCCCGCAATGAGCTGGCCATGTCGCTGGCACTTGAGTATTGGCGAACGCATACCGGAGTGATTCCGGACTTGTGGGCGCGAAAATTTGCCTATCTTTGGGCAACGGATATGCCGTTGTGGTTGCACTATGATCCGGCCGCCCCCGCAATCGGCGGCGAAGGACTATCTCTGCGGGAACGGCTGCACACCTTGCCATTTTCCAAGCTGGCATTATCGGCACTTCCGCACATGCTGATCGTCTGTTTTGGCGCGGCGGGGATTTTTCTTACGCGACACTTTTCGACTCGCGGACTTTTCATTTTGCAGCTCACGCTGGGCGCCGTGGCAACATTCGTGAGTTTTGGCCTGTTTCGCTTTCACTTCCCGCTGATACCGGCCTTGATGGTCAGCGCGGCGTCATTGATCCGACCGAGTCCGTGGGATTCCGCGCCGCAATGGCGACGGCTGTACCTATTGCTGTTTCTCGGCATCTTTGCCGGTATCTGGACCTACGAAATTCTCTCGATTGCCCGTGTGTAGCAATCATCTCAAATGTCCAGACAACGCCGGAACAGAAGTTGCAAGGAAATCAAGTTTAGCAGTTAGATTCGTGACTTCACGCCGAGGCACCCGTCCCCGGGTGCCCGGAATCTTCATAGTCCGCTTTTCCACCTTGCGGGCACCCGGGGACGGGTGCCTCGGCAAATTCAACCGGGCGGCCCACACCCATATTCTTGGAATACGCTTTATATTCATTACTTCACGACCATTCCCCGGCAAAAGATGACATCCACCGTGTCTAAATCCGTCACTGCAGGATCCGACTCGTCGCCGCTCACGCCGTTGAGCGCATCGCAGAAGCACGCCCGCTGGTCGTGGCTTTTGTTGCTCGTCGCGTTCGGCTATGTGACCTACTTCTTCGCCTGGGCGGACATTCACAAGCTGATCATGCTCACGCCCGATGACGCGCACTATTTCTTTCAAATTGCGAGGAACGCGGCCACGGGATCCGGGCAGAGCTTTGACGGAATCAATCCGACGAACGGCTTCCAGCCGCTCTGGATGTACGCGCTTGTTCCGATGTTCTGGATTTTCGGCGGCTCGCCCGAGTTTCTGGTGAAGGTCTGCCTGATCTATCAACTGCCGTTTCTGGCCGTCGCGGCATGGTTGCTCTGGAAGCTGTGGAATGGCATCAGCGGCTCGCGAGCCGCGCTCCTCGGAGTGATGCTCTACATTCCATCCGTGCTCGTCACTTCGGCGAAGGGAATGGAATCATGCGTGCTGATACTGACACTCGTGGCGCTGTTGTATGCGGCTTGGAATTGGAAGTTGTTCTCGCGCAGGAATTGGCGGCGGGAATGCGCATTTGGTTTGCTGCTGGGTCTGGTATTTCTCGCGCGGTTGGATATGATCTTTTTCGCGATTGTAACCGCGGCTTTTGGTCTCCTGCAAGCAACGCATGAAAAAAGTCTGTCGCCGCTGAAGCGAATCCTCTGGATCGGAACGGGTTCGGCGGCGGTGGTCTTGCCGTATCTGATTCACAATCAGGTCGTGTTCGGTTCGATGATGCCGATCAGCGGTCAACTCAAGAGCACGTTTCCGCACGTCTCGTTTTCGCTGGACAACGTGCTCCATCACACGCGCACGAAGCTGGCGATGGTCGGTATGATGGCGGTGTATCTGGTGTGGTACTGGACGCAAAGGAGAAACTCCAAACGTCAAACTTCAATAGACAAGTCGAAATCGCTCCGCGTGGATGCGCCCGATGGCTCAGGGGAAGGCAGAGCGCTCTATCGCGCGATGATTGCCGCGCTGGCGGCGGGAAATCTGCTGCATTACTTGTACACGGCGCTCTTCCTCGAATGGGCCGTCGGCGGCGGCTGGCACTACACGTCGTATAACCTGTTTTTCGTGCTGGCCGTCGTGGAGTGGGTGCAAACTTATGCGTTGGATCAGCGAACGATTTTTACACGGGTTTATCGCGCTGCCATGGTCGGATTGCTGCTTGCCGCGGGCTATTTCGTTTATTTCAGCACGGCGGGCGGGCAGAACTATCACATTGCAAATCTCTGTTCCTACGATGCGGCCTTGTGGGCCCGCGCAAATACTCAGCCGGGCGAAGTCTTTGCGTTCAAGGACACGGGAGTGTTCGGCTTTTACTCCGACCGCAGGACTATTAACCTCGACGGACTCGTAAACAACATGGAGTTTCAGGACGCGATTCGCGACAAAAATCTGCGCGGCTATTTTGACCGAAAGGGAGTGGATTATCTGGTGTATCACGCGTTCGATCTCCACGACAGCGTGCGTGTCGGTTACCGCGAATTCGCAATAGAATTCTGGAGCAAAAAATACGGCGCAAAGAGCGAGGTACTTCGCTATCCCGACAGCGATGAACTCTTTCGCTCGCCGACATACCGCGATCCGGCGAAACCGTACAATCTCATGGCAGTCGTTTGGAGAAGGGGAAGAGAGGGATGAGTGATAAGGGCGGAGGGGTGAGGGCGGGCGGCGGCGGACGGCATGGGTGAAGTGTTGTACTATTTGAACTTAGCTTCTGAAGTTGCGCTTGACTTTCGTTTTTTTTTTGTACGTTCTCCCGAAGCCTTGCGGATGAGGCTTTTGTTCGTTACTATCTAAGGGAGGATTAATTTATGAAACGCGGAACGCTTGCTTTACTGTTGCTGTTGGGGTGTGCGACTGTCGGGTTTGCACGGGGACCGGACTATTGTGTACAGTGTGCCTGTGTCGCAGATAATTCTTGTACAACCCACAGTGGATGCGGCCAACTTGACGGCTGCAACAGTGTGAATTTCACCGCTAACTGCGGCGGTACGTATGTGTTCAAAGTAGTCATGAAGTGCTCTTCGGGAGATGTTTGTCGAAACTGCGTGAGCTGTGCGGTAATAACTCATGCAGGCGAACCGCCTATTGCCATACAGGCCGGTTGCAGAGCTGATGACTGCGAACTGAAGACCCAAGTGCCCCTCGCCTATGGTGAACAGTATACGCTTTCTGCATGCCTGAGAGCTTGCCAATTCCATTCGTGCGACGAGTGTACATCGTGTACTGTTCAAGCGTTTGTCTACAAACAGGCATCGGATTGTAACCCAATGCCCCCGTGCGATCCGTGAGAGTCCCAGCCTGTGAAATCGCTTTTCATTATACCGGTATGGGCAGTTGCCTCCTTCTCGGCGACTTTGCGGGTACCGGGTGAGTTTCCAACTATTCAGTGTGCGCTGGATGCTCTGCGCGCACGCGATACTGTGATGGTAGATACCGGACACTTTGCGGAGGCGCTCATTGCGCCTCCGTTTTCTTTTTGCATGATCGGGGCACTCGACACCGCCGCAACGGAGCCCGGTGGAACTGTCATCGATCCTTCATCCGTGGAGAATTCCACCGAGCTGGCTTGCCTGACGATATTAGCTGACACTGTGCGCTTGCAGAGCTTGGTTTTTCGCAACGATGCGGCGATGTATCCGCACAGTTCCGACGTATCGGGAGGCATCCAACATGCCGCGCGGTTGCTCGAGCTGCGCGACTGCATCTTTGACTCGACCTATCGAAGCATTCAAGGCGGCGAAGAGATGTCTACCCGGCTGTTTAACTGTCGTTTCCTGCACAGCTCGGGGGCATGTGTCCTAACCCAAAACGGGGCGGTAAGTGCATTTGACTGTCTGTTCCAATGTGATAGTTCCGACTGGGGCCTGGTATGGTCCAGCGGTAAAACGCACATTGAACGCTGCCACTTTGGCGGGACGCATTGGTTCGGCCAGGATCTCATTCTCACAGGAGCGTCCGCGATCATACAAGACTGCCTATTCTCGCCTCCCGGCCCTTGGGGTGCACCTGTCATCACCCTGGGGGTGCGCAACGCTGTTGTAGAAGGGAACCAGTTTATCGGAACTCAAAGGAGCTTTTGTGTTATCCAGCTATGGGCCCGATGCCCCGGTGAAATTGTCATTAGGAATAATGCTTTCGTCGGCGCGCGCCTCGATGGTTTTCGATTCGGAAGTACTTGCATGAACCTGCTGGTGAACTTCGAACAGGATACCTGCAGAGAGTTTTCGACGGCCGTGGTCTCGAACAACCGGGTCATCGGCTGGGACTCGCCCAGGAACACGAAAGCCATCCTCTTTGGCGGACACGGAATGTCCATCAATCACAATCGCTTTGTTGATCTCAACCCTGCCACCTCGCCGACGATCAGCGTTGGCCTGGGTAGGGCTACCCTCCGGGACAACTATTTTCAGAATACGGGACTTGCGGTGCGTACGGATCCACAACTCGAAAGTGAGATTGACGCTGCCTTCAATTGGTGGGGAGATTCGACGGGACCGTATCATCCCGTGTCGAATCCGGACGGCTTGGGCGATGAAGTCAGCGACCGTGTCAGCTTCGAGCCGTGGCACACGGATACGCTGTTCTTCCACGAGTCAGCGGACGAACGTCATTTGCCGCTGCCGCAGAAGGCTCAGCTTGAAGTCTTCCCGAACCCGTTCAATGCTACCGCGCATCTGCGATTATTTCTGCAACAACCGAAGATCGTACGCATCGAACTCTATGACCTGCTCGGCAGACGCGCTCGCGAGTTGTTCGTCGGGCCTGTTGCGTACGTGAAAGAGATTCGCGTGGACGCAAGCGGGCTAAGCACCGGCATATATTTCGCGCGTGCCACGGACACCATAGAGCGAAACACTCTGGCAACCGAAAAACTGCTGCTGCTGAAATAGTCACAGGCCGTGTTGGCTGCTTGCAGCCGACCCTACCGAAAAACTGCTGCTGCTGCAATAGT